>JAAWNJ010000004.1 GCA_022798895.1 Clostridia bacterium
TGGAAAAGTTTTAAAGCAAAGTATTGATGCAGGAGAAAGTGTTGACGAAGGAACAAAAATAACAATCACAGTTAACCGTATTGAAGCAATTAAAACTGGAACCATTAGGCTAAACTTAAAATCTTTATTAGGAGCAGATAGTACTATTGACACAGACCCAGAAACAGGTGCAGAAATAAATAGTACAGTGAATTTAAGAATTCAAGTTGGAGAAGATAATGTATATAGAGACACTGTACGTAAAGATAGTACCGATATTACAGCAACAGCTTCAGGTAAGGGAACTGTTACAGTAAAAATATTTGTAGATGAGATAAAGAAAAAAGAAGTACAGTTTGATTTATCAGTAGAAAATCCAACATTGGTGATCGATTAGTTTTTAATAAGGGAAATCATAAAGGTATTACATAAGAGCAGTCCGCGCAAGGTGAGTTTGCGAACGCCTTCCGTTGCTTTCTTTAATTTGCATTTAGCATGTGAAAGCAACGGACAGCAAGGACAATCGTTGTAATTCCTTTATGATTTTACAAGATAAAAAATATAATGGAGGAAGAAATATGGTAGAAATTTCAGCATCACTTTTAAGCTTAAAGAGTGAAAATACAATTCAAACATTATATAATTTAGAAACAGCAAAAATAGACTATTTTCATATTGATGTCATGGATGGGGAGTTTGTAGAAAATGATACAGTGAGTAGAATGACAGAATATTGTGAATATTTAAGTAGTATTTCTAATTTACCCTTAGATGTTCATTTGATGGTAAAAGATGTACCAAGTTATATTTCTAGTTTCTTAGTATTCGAACCTAATATAATAACCTTCCATTTAGAAGCGGCAAAAGACAAAGAGCAAGCAATGGAATGGATAAAATTGATTAAGGAAAATAATGTGAGAGTTGGAATTTCTGTAAAACCAGACACAAAAATTGAGGAAGTAGCAGAATTCTTGCCATTTGTTCATTTGGTATTAGTAATGACAGTAGAACCAGGAAAAGGTGGACAAGAACTAATTCCGAAGACAGTAGAAAAGATACGAGCATTAAAGAAGTATGTGCAGGATAAACAAATAGAAGTAGACATTGAGGCAGATGGAGGAATTAATTTAGAGACTGTGGCTTATGTAAAAGAAGCGGGAGCAGATATTGTCGTTGCAGGAAGTGCTATTACAAATTCAGAAAATTATGCAGATGTGGTGAAGAAAATGAAAGGGGGAATACAACGATGATTGACTTTACTAATGCCATAGAAGAATTTAATACATATAAAGGTTCAGAAAAGAAGAAAACTTTGATATATGATAACAAAAAATATCTGGTAAAATTTCCAGATCCAGTTAGAGAAAAAAACAAAAATATATCTTATATTAATAATGCATTTTCAGAATATGTAGGAAGTAATATATTTAAAATAGTAGGTTTTAAGACACAAAATACGCTATTAGGAAAGTATGAATATAACGGAAAAGAGAAGGTAGTATGTGCATGCGAAGATTTTACAAATTACAATCATATATTATATGAATTTGAGAATTTAGCCTTAAGTACTAATCCTGATAAGAAAATAGAAACAGATTTAGATGATATTATGGAAGTAATAGAAGCCTGTAAAATGATAGATGTATCAGAAACAAAGGAAAAATTTTGGGAGATGTTTTTGATAGATAGTCTAATAGGGAACACCGATAGGCATAATGGAAATTGGGGATTTTTATTAAATAAAGACACTGGTAAAGTAGAATTTTCTCCAATCTATGATTGTGGCTCAGCATTAAATCCGATGCTTGAAGATGAAGAAATTGAGAAAATAAATCTAGTAGAGTTAAAGAACTTAGCAATAAATTGTTATTCTTGTTTAAAGGAAAATGGGAAAAAGATTAATTATATGACATACATTAAACAAATGAAAAATGAAGAATGCAATCAAGCAGTAAAAAGGATATTTTTGAATATTAACATAGATGAAATTAATAAGTTTATTGATAGCATAGAATGTATGTCAAAAATTAGAAAAGAGTTTTATAAAGACATAATAACACAACGATATGAAATAATAAGAGAAGTATATGATGTGCTTTTAAAAAGTTAAAATAGATTATCCTAATATGATATGTTTTGTTATCATATTAGGATTTTTCAATAATATAATCAAAAGCTTAATTCTTTTCTTTCACTTTTATAAATGAAGTTAAAAACATTCCTAATCCCACTACAGCGATAAATAATGAGACATATGTACCAAGAGTAGGGAGGAGTTTAACTATCCACAATACAATAGAACATAGGAAAGCTATTAAAATGAGTTTACCTTTTGAAGTAATATTCCACTTATCTGCAAAAGATTTTGCAAGTGCTAAACTAAAGATAGCAAGGCTAGCTGCTAAGATTAATCCGTATAGCACAGCGATAACAAGTGCTAGAGCTGTTAAGTATCCTGTGAAAAGTAAGAAAAAGGCAAGAACAGGAAGGAATACAATTGCTAAAATACCAATACCTGCACTTACAAATGGTCTTTTCATTAAAGCATAATTTACTTTTTCGGTAAATTTAGGTGCTAAGAAAACAGCAAATAAAATGATGACAAGAGCAAGTGAGATATTAGAAATAAATTGTTTTACATATTTTGCAATGATTTCACCTGTTGTAGTAGTACGACCTTGGTATTGTGTAAATTTTACACTTCCTATGATGGCCTTTTCAGGAAAAGTAGATTCTTGGGTACTGGTATAATATAAATTTCCACCAATAATATCTTCGGCGTTCTCAGCCATTAAGACACTATCAACGAAAAGAAAAGCATCTTTTTTAATAGAGCCATATAACTTTATATTAGCTGCAAAAATTCTAATATCGCGGTTGATATAACCAGAATCTGCTAATTCAAAGTCTTGCCCTAGAAAATAAACATCATAATTTACTTTTCCATTTATAGTTATATCATTAGCAAAAGCAAAAACATTTCCATGAATAGTAGCAGTTTCATCAATGGTTAAAGATTTGGCTATAACAAAAATATCTCCTAGAATTTCCCCCTTAATGGTAACAGTAGAACCTGAGGCAAAAACATTGCCATTTACAGCATCGTTTACTACAATATCTTGTCCACCAAGATAAAGGTCAGTGTTAAATACTTTTATTGTTTCGTTATCAGTGCTTGTGGTAGGCTCACTGCTAGCGATACAAAGGGGAGAAAGAAGCAAAGAAAAAATAAGGATAAAAAATATAAATGTATGAATTAATTTCATAATAAAAAACCTCCTTGTATTTTTCTTGATTACTATATACCAAAAATATAAGGAAGTCAAATAGAAAAGTGTTATTTTGTTTGTAAGCAAGGATTATCTAAATTGTTTTTAGGAGTAAAATAAGCACAATCAGTGTGAGATGTTATCTTCTTTTGATTGATATTCTCAAAAGAACAGTTGCCATCTTTTTGATATTTACAATTCTCAGAACAATTAATATTAGTCAAAATCATCACCCTCTAATATTAGTATAAGAAAAAGAAATAAAAATATACATCATTTTTTTACAAAAAATGATGTATCAAAATAGCAAACTATTTTACAGGGTTTTGACATAAATGATGAAGTGGACATTTTTCACATTGCGGATTTTGCGATTTACAGATATTTCTACCATGCCAAATTAAAATATGATTAGCATCTTTCCAATATTCTTTGGGAATTAGCTTTAATAAATCTTGTTCAATTTTATCGGGTTCACTTTGTTTAGAAAAACCAATACGATTAGAAATTCTTTTAGCATGAGTATCCACTGCAATTCCCTGTGGATTATTAAATGCTTCTAACATAATAACATTTGCACTTTTTCGACCAACACCTGGAATAGACATTAATTCATCCATAGTTTGAGGAACTTCACCATGAAAATCTTTTAAGATTTTTTGTGAAGCAAGTTTCATGTTTTTTGCTTTATTACGATAAAAACCACAAGAGTGAATAAAACCTTCAATTTGTTCTAATGGCATATCAGCAAAGTCTTGTGGAGTATGATATTTTGGAAAAAATGTTTTAGTTACAATGTTTACCCTTTCATCTGTACATTGGGCTGAAAGCATAACAGCAACCATCATTTCAAAGGGGCTGTTGAAATCTAAACTACATTTGGCATCTGGATATTCCTTTTTTAATATTTCAAAAATTTCAATTACTTTTTCTTTTTTCATATTAGTTCATACCTCTCCGATTTTAGTGTTATTTTGATAATAGTATAACATGTTGATAGGGAAAAAGTAAATAGAGAACATAAATAGGTAACCGATAAAAGAAAAGGGGAATATAATATAGAGAAAAGGGATAGGAGGATAAAATAGATATGTTATGTGCTTTAAAAAAGACCCTAGGGGTATGTTTAATAGGATTAGGGCTTGGTATTTTACTTGTTTTATTGCTTCCTATATCAGGTTGGCTGTTTGCTATAGGAATTGCTGTTGTAATTGTTGGTCTGGCGTGGTTGTCTTGCAAATGATAAAGTAAGCATAAAGGTATTTTGGAAAAAAGGAGAGTGAAGAGGATGACAATCGTTGTAAAGAAAGTTCCAAAGTGTTTAAGGGGAATTGTAAAGCTCTTATTTGGAATTAAAGAAAAATAGTACATAGGTGTATGTATGGTTAATATAACAAAAAAAGAGGCTATTGATATAATAGTCTCATTTTTTGCTAAAAGCATATAATGATTTGTAATCGCTAAAGCGACAACATAATCATTTAATTTCTTATTTGAATTATTCATAGATACAATTAAGCTCTAACGACTTTTCCAGAACGTAAACATTTTGAACAAGCATGAATTGTTTTTGATTGACCATCAACAACAGCTTTTACTCTTCTTAGATTTGGCTTAAATGTTCTAGTAGCTCTTCTACTAACATGAGAACGAGCAATACTGATTTTATTTCCATGAGATAATGTTTTTCCACAAATATCACATTTTGCCATTGAACTGCACCTCCTATGTGAAATCTTAAATCGACTATTTATTATATTAACATAGAATACAAAAAAAAACAAGGATTTTTTGTAAAATTATCTTAATTTCTTAGGTAAGTTCTTTCTTATTATAGGAATTGCAATAAATCTTTAATAACTTCTCCAGCTAAAATTAAACCAGCAACAGAAGGTACAAAACTAATACTAGCAGGTGTTTGTTTATTGTGAATACAACAAGGTTCTGGGGTACCCGACTGCAATCTTTGATTGCTATGTCGGGTCAGGTTCTTATTTTCCTCATCAAAACGTTGTGGTATTTCTTTAGAATAGACTACTTTTAAATGTGGTATTCCACGTGCTTTTAATTCTTTTCGCATGACTTTTGCAAGTGGACACACGGAAGTTTTTGTGATATCAGCTACTTCAAACAAGGTAGGGTCTAACTTATTTCCAGTTCCCATACAAGAAATAATAGGAATGTGTTGTTTACTTGCTTCTTCTACTAAAGAAAGTTTAGCACTTACAGTATCAATAGCATCTACAATATAATCATAGGGATTAGAAAAAAGTTCTTTATCTTGTGTAGCATCATAAAAAGTTTGATAAGTAGTAATTTCTACGTTAGGATTAATTTTTAATAATCTTTCTTTTGCAACTTCTACTTTAGGTTTACCAATCGTTGTAGTATCAGCAATTAATTGACGGTTGATATTGGTAATATCAATAACATCCTTATCCACTAAAGTAAGGTGCCCAATACCACTACGAGCAAGTGCTTCAATAGTATAAGAGCCAACACCACCTAAGCCAAAAACTGCGATATGAGCATTTTTTAACTTTTCTATATTTTCTTTTCCAATTAAATATTCTGTACGATTTAACCAATTCTCCATTATATGAACTCCTTTAACAGGCTAAATTATATCATTAATATAAATAAGGGTCAATATACACAAACAAAAATTTGCAAAATACTTGACTTTGTTTTTTTCTTTGTGATAAAATAGGCAAAGAATAAAATAGAAAACAAACGAGGAGAAAATTATGTTAGCATATGTAAAAGGAACTTTAGAAATAAAAACAAAGGGATATATTGTAGTAGAAACAAATGGAATTGGTTATAAAATATTTATGCCAGAATCTACAATTGAAAAACTAGGAGCAATAGGAGAACAGATTAAGATTTTTACTTTTATGAGAGTAAGAGAAGATGATGTTAGTTTATATGGGTTCATAACCAATGAAGAATTAAGAATGTTTGAACTTTTATTAAGTGTTAGTGGAATAGGTGCAAAAGGGGCATTAACTATTTTATCGAATATTACACCATCACAATTTGCTTTAGCAGTAATTAGCAATGATGTAGGAATGTTAAAAAAATTACCAGGAATTGGACCTAAAACAGCACAAAGGACGATTTTAGAATTAAAAGATAAATTAAAGAAAGAACAAGAAATTGCAGTAACAACAGAAGAAGAGGAGAGCTCTTTCCAAGAAGCAATACTAGAAGACGAAAAAGTATCAGAAGCAGTAAGTGCATTGCAAGTATTAGGCTATAGTAGAAAAGAAATAGCAGGAGCGTTAGAGAAAATAGAGATGAAGTCTTTAAGCGTAGAAGATATTATTCGTAAAGGGTTGTCAGTTTTGGGACGTTCTTAAAAAGTGACAAAAGTGTCAGTTTTGGGGACACACTTTAGTACTTTGTGAAGGAGAAGAATTATGGATTTAAGTAAGCCATTAGCTTATAGAATGAGCCCTAAGACATTGGATGATTATGTGGGGCAAGAGCATATATTAGGGCAAGATAAAATTTTATACCGTACTATCAAAGCAGATAGATTATCTAGCATTATCTTGTGGGGACCTCCAGGGTGTGGTAAGACTTCACTTGCAAGAGTAATTAGTAATACTACAAAATATAAGTTTATTAAGATTAATGCAGTAACTTCAGGTGTATCTGATATTAAGAATGCAGTGGAAACAGCACAAAATGCATTATTAAATCCATCGGGGAAATGTATTTTGTTTATCGATGAGATACATCGCTTTAATAAATTACAACAAGATGCGCTTCTTCCTTTTGTAGAGAATGGAACTGTTATTTTAATTGGTGCCACAACTGAAAATCCATATTTTGAAGTTAACAAAGCCTTGATTTCAAGGTCTATGGTATTTCATTTGCAACCATTAACAGATGAAGATATTTTTCAGGTACTGAAGAAGGCTTTAACATCAACAGAAGGCTTAGCAAGTTATACTATTGAAGTAGAAGATAGTACGCTCAAAAAACTAGCGCAGACTTCTAATGGAGATGTAAGAACAGCTTTAAATGGATTAGAGGTAGCAGTACTTACTACTCAGATGGATGATAAAGGCGTTATTGTGTTAACTGATGAAATAGTCAAAGAATGTGTACAGACTAGAAAAGCAGTTTTTGATAAAAGTGGAGATAGCCACTATGATAATATTAGTGCATTTATTAAATCCATGCGTGGAACAGACCCTGATGCAACACTATTTTATTTAGCAAGAGCATTAAATGCAGGGGAAGACCCAGTATTTATGGCCAGAAGAATTGTGATTGCAGCAGCAGAAGATGTAGGAATGGCAAATCCAAATGCACTAGTCGTAGCAACTTCAGCGATGCAAGCAGTGACTATGGTAGGAATGCCAGAAGCAAGAATTATTTTAGCAGAGGCGGCAGTATATGTAGCGACTTCTAAAAAATCAAATGCTTCATATTTAGGAATTAATAGAGCATTAGAAGATGTAGCAAATAAAGATACAGGTACTATTCCAATGCACATACGTAATGCACCAACGGAGGGGATGGCAAAAGAAGGATATGGAGTAGGATACAAATATCCACATGATTATCCAATGCATTGGGTGGAACAACAATACTTACCTGACAAAATGTTAGGTGCAAAGTATTATATTCCAGATGATACTGTGGAAAGTAAATAATACTAGTAAAAAGAAGAGACCCTAGTTTCAATACCAGAGTCTCTTCTTTTCATACCCCTTTAGTCACAATGTGCAAAAGGGGAGGAGCATTAGTCAATACTTTCACCCAATTCCCAGTCGGGAGAAGTAAGGTCGCCAGATTCCAAAGGCATGCTGGCACCTTTCAACTGACGATAGGAAGTGGCTTTCCTTCCGGGGACTTTGCCAAGGGCTTTGTCGCGGTCAGAAAACTTGGTTTGCGGGCGATAACGCCGGTCTTTGGTGGTATGACCATCTTTTTTAGCGGGATACATGTGAGCGGGACCAGAGTCAGTTATAGCAAAACGGCTATGAGCGTCCTCGTGTTCACAACTGTCCTCTGGCTCGTGAGTAGCAGAATCTACGTCTACTACGTGCTCCTCGGTAGTATCGCTACTGGGGAGAAGAGCTTCCTGCTCGCCAGAGGAAAGCAGGGCGGCCTGCTCAGCACGGTACTCAGCCCACATGGAGTCCTCCTGCTGAGCGATGAGGCGTTCTTTGGCGATACGCCTTCCGAAAGCTACATCAGCAAGACTCTTTTGGGCAGTTACTTTAGTAGCCTCCCTGCAAAGGACATTGGCGTGCCGCCGATTTGCTTTACTATTGAAACTCATGAATATTACTCCTTTCAATTGGATATGTTTAAATTATAGTACCATAAAGGAGAAAAGTCAACACAAAAAGACAAGAAAAGAGCCAATTTCCTAAGAAATTGACCTCTTTCGATTTATTTATTCTTTATCTTTAAATATTTCAGAAACACTACCTAAGCTACTTAATGCTTTTGTTGCTTCAAAAGGGATAAATATCTTGTTAGCTTCACCATTTGCCACTTCTTTTAATGCTTCTAAAGATTTTAATTGAACTAACTTATCACTAGGATTTGATTTCATCATAGCATCATATACTAAGTGAATTTCCTCAGCTTTAGCTTCAGCCACTTTCTTAATCGCTTCAGCCTCACCAGTTGCACGTCTTATCTTTGATTCTTTATCAGCTTCTGCTTCTAGAATAGCAGCTTCTTTTTTACCTTCTGCAAGAGTAATTGCAGATTGCCTTTCACCTTCAGCTTGAAGAATTAAAGCTCTTTTATTTCTTTCTGCATTCATTTGTTTTTCCATAGCGTCACGGATATCAGCAGGAGGGGTAATGTCTTTAATTTCTACCCTATCTACTTTACAACCCCATTGATCAGTTGCTTCATCTAAGATAACTCTTAATTTATCATTAATAGCATCACGAGAACTAAATGTATCATCTAAATCCATTTTACCAACAATATCACGGATAGTTGTAATTGCTAAATATTCAATACCTTTCTTTAAACTTTGAATTTCATAAACTGCTTTAGCAGGGTCTGTTACTCTGTAGAATACTACAGTATCAATAGTAATAGTAACATTATCTTGTGTAATTACACCTTGTGGTGGAATATCCATTGTTTGTTGTTTTAAACTTACTACACTACGTACATGGTCTACAAATGGAATAATAATGGTAAGACCAGCATCAGCTACTTTATGAAACTTACCAAGTCTTTCTATAATGTATACTTCTGATTGTTTTACTATTTTAATTGTGTTAAATGCAATAATTAAAATAATAACTAATAGGACTAACAAAATCCACATAAAATTTTCCTCCTTTTATTTTATAAAATATTAATAACATAAATTAAACATTTTCTTCTACAGGTTTTGAAGTTTTAGCAGATACAACAGCTTTTACACCATCAATTGCTAATACAAAAACCTCTGTATCTTTGGCAATAATTTCTTCATTTTGACATTTAGCAGACCAAACTTGACCATCTACTTTGATTTGTCCTGTACTTTGGGTAGAATTGATGTCTTGTAAGACAATTGCTTTTTTACCAACAATAGAGAAGGCATTCGTTACTATTGTTTTACTTTTTTGGTTAAGTTTTCTAGCAAGTGGTCTAGTAAAGAAAATGAACACAGCGGATGAAATAACAAATACAGTAGTTTGAACAATAATATTGTCAGTAAAGAAACTGGTAATCATGCCACAGAAACTACCAGCACTTAACCAAATAACTAAAAATCCT
Organism: Clostridia bacterium; assembly: GCA_022798895.1. Classification (GTDB taxonomy): domain Bacteria; phylum Bacillota; class Clostridia; order TANB77; family CAG-508; genus CAG-273. The sequence goes on from JAAWNJ010000004.1 coordinate 10,005, forward strand.
GGAGTGATAATTTCTGCAACGGCAAAAATGCCAATTAAAAGTAACCAAATTGTCCACATAGAAATAAATCTCCTTTTTATTAATTTGCAATTTATATTATACTATATTCTAGAACAAATTGGAATATGTTTTGCAAAAAAAATGTCGAGAAAGATGTTTTAGATAATACGAATAAAAGTGAGATACTTAGAACTGAAAAGTTGGATTTTGTCGAACGATTTTTGTTGTATTTTGTAAAACAAATTGGTAGAATAAATTAGAAGGTACTAAAATTTAAGGAGGTATTGTAGAGTATGGGATATAAAATTTTAAAAAATAAAAAATATCATATTCCAATGGACTTAATAAGAGAAGTAGAAAAAGATGTAAGAGAACAAGAAGAATTAGAAGCAAGACTTAATGCAATGACAGATGAAGAATATGACGCCTATGTAGAAGCATCTTTTGCAGAAGCAGAAAAAGAACTCGAAAACGGAGTACAAGGAATACCATATGAAATTGTCATGCAAGAAGCAGAAGAAGATATGAAAGCAGTAGATAGAGCATATAAAAATTATGATAATTGGAAAAGACTTTTAGAAATGAAAAGAAAAGAAGTGAAGTTACAATATATCAGGTAGTATATCGTAGTAGAGCGCAAAAACAATATAGAAAGATTCGACGTGAATTACAAAGATATTATCGCTCTACTCCTATTAAATTTCCAAAAAATTTAAATTCTAAATTAGAACCTCTAAAAGTTAATCCAAAAATGTATCCAATTTATCAAGAAAATCCAAATAAAAGAAGAATTCCTTTAAAGTATAATTATTATCTTACATATATTATCAAAGAAAATATGATTTATATTTCAGATATTTTAAATTCTAGAAATTTCCAATTAAGGTAAATATTTTATAAAAAAGTAAAAAATGAAATTTAACTCTTGCGTCTATCCGAAAAACGTGTTACAATAAACCATAGTTTGAATAAAACCAATAAAAAAGCAAAGTAAGTAAAAGAAACCTTGAAACAGAGAGATAAACCATTGGTTGAGAGTTTATTGTCATGACTTTTATTGAAATTTCACTTTTTTAGGACTTTTTTTGAAATGACAAAGTAGGAAAAAGCGCTAGCCACGTTATAGCTATAATGAGATTAGTAAATAAAAACTAATAAAATTAGGTGGTACCACGAGTTAATTCGTCCTAAATAGGGAGGAAATAACTCGTTTTTCTTTTAGTTCTAGGAAAGTGCAAATAGCACTTGACGTAGAAATAAAAGATGCAAAATTAAGAATTAATTTTGCATACCTTAAAATAAGAGGAGGAAAACAAATGCAAGAGCAAATTTCACAAATCAAAGAAAAGGCTTTAGAGGCAATTCAAAATGCAAAAGATGCCAAAGAGCTAGATGAAGTAAGAGTACAGTATTTAGGAAAAAAAGGAGAACTTACTTTAATTTTAAGAAGCATGGGAGGTCTTAGCCCAGAAGAGAGACCAGTTGTAGGAAGTCTAGTAAATCAAGTAAGAGATGAACTTGAAGCCAAGATTGAAGAAGGAGAAAAGAGCTTTGCTAATAAGGCGATTGAAGAACGACTAGCTACAGAAAACATAGATGTAACAGAACCAAGTAAAAAAATGACACTTGGAAGTGTACATCCAATTACACAAGTAGTAAATGATGTTAAAGATATTTTCATTGGTATGGGATATCAAATAGCAGATGGACCAGAGGTGGAACTTGCGATATATAACTTTGATAAATTAAATACACCACCAGACCACCCAGCAAGAGATGTACAAGATACTTTCTATATCACAGATGATATTGTACTTCGTTCTCAAACATCACCAGTACAAGCAAGAGTAATGGAAAGTCAAAAGCCTCCAATTAAAATTATATGTCCAGGAAGTGTATATCGTTCAGACAGCGTAGATGCAACTCACTCACCAGTATTCCATCAAATTGAAGGACTAGTAATTGATAAGAATATTTCTATGGCAGACTTAAAAGGAACTTTAGCAATGTTCGCTAAAAAATGCTTAGGAGAAAAAACAGAAATTAGATTTAGACCACATCACTTCCCATTTACAGAACCAAGTGCAGAAGCAGATGTATCCTGCTTTGTATGTGGAGGAAAAGGTTGTAGAGTATGTAAAGGTGAAGGATGGATAGAACTTTTAGGATGTGGAATGGTACATCCTAATGTGCTTCGTAATTGTGGCATTGACCCAGAAGAATATTCAGGTTTTGCCTTTGGCTTTGGTGTAGAAAGAATTGCCATGGCAAAATTCGGCATTGATGATATGAGATTATTATATGAAAACGATATAAGATTTTTAAAGCAATTAAGGTAGCCGTGCGAAGCAAAGCAAGCTACGGATAGCTTATGCAATTGAGCAAAGCGAAATTGTAAACCTATAAAAAAGGAGAAGTAAGATGAAAGCAAGTATTGAATGGTTAAAAGAATATTCAGATATTGATATAAGCCCAAAAGAATTAGGAGATATTTTGACGATGACTGGGTCAAAGGTAGAAACAATTGAAGACTTAGGTGGGGATATTCAAAATGTAGTAGTAGGAAAGATTTTAGAAATTAAACCACACTTAGATTCTGACCATATGGTAGTGACAAAAGTAGATGTAGGAAATGGAGAGGTTGTGCAAATTGTAACAGGGGCAAATAATATTCATGAAAATGATATAGTTCCTATTGCAAAAGATGGCTCTACTTTACCAGGAGGGGTGCAAATCAAAACTGGTAAATTAAGAGGAGTAGATTCATGTGGAATGATGTGCTCTGTGGGAGAATTGGGATTAGATGTTCATAATTATCCTGGACAAATTGAAGATGGCATTATGATATTAGCTTCAGAACAAAATGAGAAAATAGGGAAGAATGAAGAACTAGAAAAGAGTTTAGGAAAAGATATTAGGGAAGTGTTAGGTTTAAATCAAACAATTATTGATTTTGAAATTACGCCTAATAGACCAGATTGTTTATCTATAGAAGGTTTGGGAAGAGAGACAGCAGTGTCTTTAAAAGAAGCTTTTAAAAATCCACGTAAGAATCTAGAAGAAATGAAAGTACCAGACAAAGATAATATTGAAGGATTAACAGTTAGCATTGAAGCACCAGACCTTTGCTATAGATATATTGCAAGAGTGGTGAAGAATGTAAAAATTGGACCTTCACCAGAGTGGATGGTAAAAAGATTAAATAGTTGTGGTGTGAGAAGTATTAATAATATTGTAGACATTACAAATTATGTTATGCTTGAACTAGGGCAACCAATGCATGCATTTGATATTAATTCAATTGAAGGAAAACGTATTACAGTAAGACGTGCTAAAGAAGATGAGAAGATTATAACATTAGATGATCAAGAAAGACAATTAAATGAAACTATGTTAGTAATTGCAGATGAAAAGAAGCCAGTAGCAATTGCAGGAGTTATGGGTGGCCAAAATTCAGAGATAGAAAAGGATACTCAAACTGTTGTGTTTGAATCAGCAGTATTTTACGGAGGAAGTGTTAGAAAAACAGCTAAAGCAGTTGGACTAAGAACAGAAGCTTCAAGCCGTTATGAAAAAGGCTTATCACCTGAGAATGCATTAAAGGTAGTTAACCGTGCAGTAGAATTAGTAGAACAATTAGGAGCAGGAGAGGCGGTAGAAGGTAAAATTGATGTGTATCCAACCAGACAAAAGGTAAATCAAATTCCTTTACAAGTAGAAAGAATTAATAACTTACTTGGCATTCAAGCTACTAGAGAAGAAATGATAGATATCTTAGAAAAATTAGAAATGAAGATAGAAAATGACATTGTCATTCCTCCATATTTTAGACAAGATGTAGAACAATTAGCAGATGTAGCTGAAGAAGTATTAAGATTTCATGGATATGATAAATTAGGAACGACATTGATTAATAGTGAGACTACTTTAGGAGGAAAAAACAAAGAACAAACCATTCAAGATAAAGTAGCAGGACTATTAGTTAATCTTGGATTATCCGAAATCTGTACCTTTGGATTTATCAGTGAAAGAGACTTAGAAAAATGTAATATCACAGGAGAGAATGAATATCTAACACAAGTAGTTCGTATTCAAAATCCATTAAGTGAAGATTACACAGTAATGAAAACTACTTCTGTTCCAACTATGATGCAAATGCTTCAAAATAATAATAATTACAAGAATAAAAATGTGAGACTATTTGATATTTCTAGAACTTACCAAAATAAAAATGAAGCATTGTCAAAAGGTGAGTTACCATTAGAAAATAACATTCTAACAATTGGAATGTATAGCGATAATGAGGACTTCTATACTTTAAAAGGTTTGGTAGAAAATGTTTTAGAAGTGGCAGGAATGGCAAGATATGATGTAAGAAAAGAAACAAATAACAAAATGTATCATCCAGGAAGATGTGCTAACATTAATGTAGGAAATGATGTGATTGCTACTTTGGGAGAAGCTAACCCACTATTAACTAGAAACTATGATATTTCGCAAAGAATATTGTTAGCGGAAATTAACTTAGATAAAGTTGCTAAATATGCAAGAAGCAATAAAAAGTATGCACCAATTACGAAATTCCCAGCTGTGGAAAGAGATATTAGTATGGTAGTAGATGAAGCAGTTGAAGTAGGAAAAATAGAAGCGGTTATTCAAAAGAAGTCAAAGAAAATGCTAGAAGAAGCAAAATTATTTGATATTTATAGAAGTGAAAAACTAGGAGAAAACAAAAAGAGCGTTGCCTATAGTTTAAAATTCAGAGTGCCTGATAGAACTTTAAAAGATGAAGAGATCAATAGTATTATGGCAGAGATTATAGATGAATTAGAAAAGAGTTTAGGAGCAGAATTAAGAAAATAGGAAAAAATAAATAGAAACAATACTTGAAAATTAGTGAAGTATTGTTTCTATTTGTTTTTTAATGCGAATTGGTTTGTGCTTTGAAAAGTATTCTATTGGCCAGCATTACAATTATTTTTTCAGTAGCAGACAAAGTATAACCAGCATTTTGGCGGGTAATTAATTTTACTCCCTTTAATAAAAGATTAGCATCTGCATACAAGTAGACACTTTTTGTGAAAAGAAAACAAAATCCAATAAAGGCAAGTACTATGACAAGGAATAAAGCAATCGTAGTAGGTGCTTTGAATGCTGAAAAAGTATAAGTGCTTAGGATAAGGACAAGAAACATAATACAATAACAAAATGTCCCTAAAATGAATAGAACACGTCCTTGCAATTTTTTCCGTTTCGCTAGAGTTCTCATAGTATAAGAACCCTCCTTTCAAAAAAATAATAAAGGTATTATATAAAGAAAAATAGAAGAAGTCAAGGTACATAAGCAATAACTTAGAAATTCATGAGAATATTTGCTTATTAAAATACACCGAAATATTAAATTTTTTGTCTAACATTTGGGTGTATTTCAATTACTTTTTATTTTAAAAGTTTTCAATCCATTTATTTAAAATCTCTTTTGCAAGATTTGCTGTTTTATTATCTATGTCAAATACAGGGTTGTATTCAACTAAATCAGCGGATTTGATAATATTGGCGTATTTTACAATTTCATCTACTAAATTATAAGTTTCTTCTAAACTAATACCATTTTTTGCAGGAACAGATACCCCAGGAGCGAAGTTTGGGTCAATTAAGTCTAAATCAAAACTAATATGAACACCATTAGTGCCATTAGAAGCAATTTCAAAGGCTTTTCTACAAATTTCTTCTGCACCATATTGCTGAATATCTTTAGTAGAAAATACAGTAACACCAGCTTCTAAAACATTTTCCCACTCCCAAGGATCGATATCTCTACCACCAACAATAACAGTTTGTTTAGGGTTATAAAAAGGACCTTTATGAAAATCTGCTAAAATGTCTTTTTCAAAATGAGTTGCTACAGCTAGTGGAAGTCCATGTAAGTTACCTGTAACTGAGGTGGCATATGTGTTATAGTCAGCATGAGAGTCAAACCAAATCATGCCTAAATTTTGGTGTTTTTGGATAGATGCTAGGCTAGAAGCAATTGCTATAATATGGTCCCCACCGACGGTGAGAGGAAATTCGTCAGCTTCTATTACTTGTAATACCTGCTTATATAACTTTTCATTGAATTCATTAATCTGTTCTAAATTTCTTTTTTCATTTTTAGTATCTAAAGCCTTAACTGATAAAACTAAATCATGCATCTTTTTTTGATATGACTTTATTTCTTCTGTAGTCATTTTTTCTTCAAAATGTAGTTCATGCATGGTAAGTAATAAACGATTAAATTCTTGTACAAAGTCATCTATTTCTTGACATGTAGTTACGGGATTTTTAGGATTGACTTGTTCTTTTGCTTGACTATCTTTTAATGTATAGCAATGAGAAACAGTACTATTAGAACATAAATCCTTTGTTAGTATTTGGGCTCCTAAGCTAGCACCATTTACGTGAACGCCCAAATCAGTGCAAGCGTTGATAATTGCAATTTTTTTCATTATTTTGTTAACCTCTGTATCAATTTTTTTGGACATAGCAATGATAATTATCAAATGTTAGTAGTCACAATATACGAATTATATCATAGAAATAGAAAACGTCAACAAAATGAAAAATTAATTTTTTATTTATTGAAAAAGTAAAACTTTTATGCTATAACTAAATTATAGGTGTAAACAAACACTTGAAATAAATAGAAACTAAAAGTAGGAGGGAATAACGAATGGCTAAAGAATCAAAAAATAGAAAAGATATAGGAAAGACTGCTACAAAAATAATGGCAATTATTTTAGTGGGTATGATGATATTATCTGTTGCTGCAACTTTGATTTACTATATTGTTGCAATGGTACAAAAGGGATAAGATCAAAAGGAGAAAAAGAGGTAATATATGTTCGAAAATATAAATATTAGTTGGATAGGAGTTTGGCAGGCATTTACAGGATATATGACAGACTTGTCACAAAATCCATTTAAGACGGTAACTTTAATTTTAGATTTAGTAATTGTAGGTTATTTAATTTATAAATTTGTGATATATGCTAAGAAAACAAGAACGTGGCAACTACTAAAAGGTATCGGATGGATTATTGCTATTGTTGTTATTAGTGAGATATTACAATTAAGAATCTTGAACCTCTTCTTAACTTTTTTTATGCCATATGGTGTAATTGCTTTAATTGTTATTTTTCAACCAGAACTTAGAAGAATGCTAGAGCAAATAGGAACAAATAGAATTACAAAGTATTTTGGCTTTGATAAAGATTTAGCAACTAAGACAAAAGAGGACATTTATAAAATTGTTATAGCAGCAACAGAACTTGCAAAGACAAAAACAGGGGGATTAATTGTTTTAGAAAGAGATATTCAAATTAATGATATAGCAGATACAGGGGTTAGAATTGGTTCAGAAGTATCACCGCAGTTATTGGTTAATTTATTTGTACCTAATACTCCATTACATGATGGCGCAGTTATTATAGCAAATAATAAGATTGTAGCAGCTGCATGCATCTTACCACTAGCCAATGATAAGGATATTGCCAAAGAATTAGGGACAAGGCACCGTGCAGGTTTAGGTATTTCAAAAGAATCAGATGCAATAGCTGTTATTATTTCAGAAGAGACAGGTAAAATTTCAGTTGCTAAAGAAGGCACTTTAATTGTAGATGTAAAGGAAGATAGCTTGAAGAATATTTTAATAAAGCATATTGTTATCAAAAGGTTTGGTGACGAAAAGTTAAAGAGAGTTGAAAAAATAAGAACAAGAAAACAGCAAAGCATAGACCAAAATAAAAAAGAAAGGTGAAAAGTAATTTGATATAGTAAAACAGAATTATGAAGAGAATTATAATTGAGAGTCATTAATCAAACTAAAATAGGGATGGAATGAAGACATAGATAATTAAAATTTAGACCAATTAACAAAGTAAGACAGATCAGTTAAATGATAAGTCTTACTTTATATTATAAGTTTTGGATAATTCTAATTATTGTTTTTTAATTTTGGGCTTAGCAATTAGAGAAGCTAAATAGCCAAAGAAAATAGCGGCTGCAATTCCACCAGCAGATGCTTTAACACCACCAATGAAAGCACCTAAAAGTCCAGAATTCTGTACTTCTTGCATAGCACCCTTAGCAAGGTTAGCGCCAAAACCAGTAAGTGGTACAGTAGCACCAGCACCTGCAAAATCAATTAAGTATTTATAAATTCCAAGGCCTCCTAAAATTGCACCAACGGTTACAAATAATACTAAAATTCTAGCAGGAGTTAACTTGGTTTTATCAATTAAAATTTGACCAATAACACAGATTAAGCCTCCCACAACAAAGCATTTTAATAAGCCCATCCAGTCAATACTTTGAAAAAATTCCATTTTTATTTCAGTCCTTTCTTTTTTGTCATGTTGGGGACGTTCCTTTTTCTGACATTTTTGTCAGACTAGGGACTTACCTTCTCATTTTAATTTTCAAGGAGTGTCCCCAACATGACAACTTTGTCAGAAAAAGGAACGTCCCCAACATGACATGATGTTTAATTTTCAATACTAATTGCATGTGCAATACCAGGAATGCTTTCCCCTTGTTGAGAGCTCATAGAATTCATTAAAGCACCGTGTTGCAATTAATAAAATCTTATTTAATTTCTTTTCTTGTAATTGTTTGTAAAAATAGCCAGAGAAAGTAGTACCAACACAAGCACAACCACTTCCACCAGAGTGCGTATCTTGTTTTTCTTTGTCAAAAATAAGGACACCACAGTCGTTATAATTACTTTTAATATTATAACCTTTGGTTTCAGAGAGCTCTGTTAAAATTTCTTTTCCAATATAACCTAAATCGCCTGTAATAATAGCATCATAGTAGCTTGGCTTGCGACCAGTATCTCTAAAATGTGTAATTAAAGTGTCTAGTGCAGCAGGAGCCATAGCAGCCCCCATGTTATTAGCGTCTTTAATTCCCATGTCCACTATTTTTCCTGGTGTTATCATAGTAATAAAAGGACCTGTACCATTAGCGCTTACAACAGCAGCTCCTGAGCCTGTAACAGTCCATTGAGCAGATTGTGGTCTTTGATTTCCAAGTTCTAGTGGGAAACGGAATTGCTTTTCAGCACTACAAAAGTGGCTAGATGTTGCACATAATACATTAGTAGCAGCACCAGATTCTACAAAAACACTGCCTAGACATAAACTTTCTACAAAAGTAGAACAAGCACCAAATACTCCAAAAAAAGGAATATTTAATTCACGTAAACCGAAACTAGAAGAAATACATTGATTTAATAAATCACCAGCAAAACAATAGTCAATATCAGTTGCAGCAATACCAGATTTGGTAACTGCCATATTAACAGTCTCTTTTATAATTTTGCTTTCTGCTTTTTCCCAAGTTTTTTCACCCCAAAACTCATCATCTAAGCATTGGTCAAAATATTTAGCAAGAGGACCTTGAGCCTCTTTAGGACCAACGATACTAGCTGTAGATACAATAGTAGGGGGATTATCCAATTGTATGGTTTGTGTACCTAATCGTTTCATAAAACTTCACTCCTATCCTTGAAAAAACGTAGCAATAATACCAACAATAACAGAAGCAGAAATACCAAATACAAGCACTGGTCCTGCAACTGTAAACATTTTTCCTCCAACACCCATAATATACCCTTCGGATTTATATTCAATTGCAGGAGAAACAATAGAGTTGGCAAATCCAGTAATTGGAACTAGGGAACCAGCACCTGCAAATTTTCCTATTTTATTAAAGACATTTAATCCTGTTAAAATAGCAGAAATGGCAATTAAGATGATAGAAACAACAGTAGATGCTGAAGTTTGGTCCATTCCCTGGTACTGACAAAAATCCATGATAATTTGTCCTATAGAGCAGATAAGACCACCTACCCAAAAGGCATTAAAGCAGTTTTTTAGAATAGGGGAATTAGGAGACTTTTGGTCTACATAGTCACTATATTCTTGTTTAGTTTCAATTGGCTTCATTAAAAAATCTCCTTCCTAATTATCCCTATCTCTATCAATGACAAAAGACAAGTCTAAGTCAACATAGTATTGTACTAATTTTTTGCCGTCTATTTTAGCTCTTTGATCTAAAATTTTAACATTAGATAAGTAATCAATTGTTTTAGACGCTTCATTTACTGCTTGTACAACGGCATCTTTCCAGGAAACAGTAGATGTTCCTGTAACGATTAAATGTTTTTCAATACCCATTTAAAATCAACCTCCATTTTTTTAGTTCAATTCTATGTTTTCCAAAAAAAGTAGAATTTATACAAAAATTGCAAAAATATTAATTATTTATTTTCTTCTTTGGGATAAATAACAGATAATTCTTTTTGGGTACTCATTAAAAATTCAAAAGCTTCTTTAAAAGTTAAATTGTCAAAATCAATGGAAAGAATTTTTGAAATCATGGATTTTAATTTTTCATTATTGGAATAGTCTGAGTAATTTTCGATAACACCATAGGTATCATCTACAAATTGAAATGGAATTTCAAGAGCTTCTAAAAGACGCACATAGCGCTCGCGACAAGAAACAGGAAAACCAACTTTTTCAACTTCTTCATTGAGTTTTCCTAAATTTAATTTTAAACAAACAGATAAACGAAGAGCATCTTCACCAAGAGCTAGATAAAAAATGCCAGCTTTAAAAAGATAAACAGTATCGGAATTTTTTTCTTTTAACTTTGTGTATTTGGTATATAATTTACTCATAATAAAAAGTACCTCCTTAAATAAATGGATTTAATCCATGTTTAAGAAAAGTACAATAATTGACACAAAAAAATATAAAAAATCTTAATATTTTCTAATTTCCTTTATTTACTACTAAAATATGACAAAATTATTATAACAGAAAAAAGTTTTTTAGTAAATGGTATTCACTAAAAAATAAAGTTATGATATAGTTGTAATATCATAATAAATGAAGGAGAATATGAAAATGCCAAATCATGAAATCAATGAAAATGAATCAAAACATATTATGGGTGAAACTATGCCAAAACATACAGAGAAAACGAAAAGAAGCAAAAAGAAGAAAAAATCAGGAGCAAAGATTTTAATAGTATTTGCAATTTTAGTAGCCATAATAGGAGCAATCTATTTTGTTTTTAATCATGTTAGTTTAAAAAGATATGAAAGAACTAATCTAGTGATTAATAATAGAAATATGACAGAAAGCTTAAAGAATGATGTTATTATTGAAAATGGTGTAATTTATATTTCAAGTAAAGATGTTGGAAACTTTTTTGACTCTAGCATTTTCTATGATAACAAATATGATCAAATTATTACCAGTTCTTATGATAAATTAGCAGCATTGCCAGTAGGTAAAACACAAATTCAAGTGAATAGTAGTAATGCTACCATTAAAGCTCCAGTAGTAAAAAAAGAAAATAACTTTTATATTCCATTTTCAGCATTAGAAGATATTTATAATGTAAAAGTAAATTATCAAGAAAGCATGAACATTGTAACAGTGGATTCTTTAGATAGAGATTACAGCATTGCCACAGCTTCTAAAAATAGTAATGTAAAATATAAACCAAGTGATTTTTCCAAAACACTTGCAAAAGTGAAAAAAGGAGATAGTTACATTATTGCAAATCGTGAGGATTTTCCTATACAAGATGGTTGGACAAGGGTAAGAACTGCAGATGGCGTTCTTGGATATGTAAAAACAAAAGGTATGGGACCAATCAATACCATTCGTGAGGGAGTAGTAGAAAAGAAAAAAGTAGAAGGACCTGTTAGCTTAGTTTGGGATTATTATTCAGAATATGTAACAGCACCAGATAGAAGTGGAACAACAATAAAAGGTGTTAATGTAGTTTCACCAACATTCTTTATTTTAAAAACATTAGGAAAAGGTGCAGTAGAAGAAAATGTTGGTGACGCAGGCAAAAAGTATATAGCATGGGCAAAACAAAATGGATATCAAGTATGGCCAAGTATTTCAAACAATTCTCGTATTGACACAACAGCGGAAATTATGAGAGATTACAAGCTAAGAGAAAAGTTAATTAACAATATTTTAAACTATGTCACAACTTACCAATTAGATGGAATTAACATTGACTTTGAAAATATGTATGCAGAAGATAAAGATAACTTTACACAATTTTTAGCAGAATTAAGACCACGTTTAAATGAGATTGGAGCAGTACTTTCCGTAGATGTTACAGCACCAGATGGTGGAGAGACATGGTCTATGTGCTATAACAGAAATGCGATTAGCAAAATTGCAGATTATATCATTTTCATGGGGTATGACCAATATGGAGTATCTTCAACCAAATCTGGAACAACAGCAGGTGGAGATTGGGTAGAAACGAATATCAAGAAATTTTTAGGGCAAGAAGGAGTAGAACCAGATAAATTAATTTTAGGAATACCATTCTATACCAGACTATGGGTAGAAAGAAATGGCAAGATATCTTCTAGAGATACGGTTAATATGAAAGCAGTTGATAAGGTATTACCAGCAAGTGCCAAGAAAAAATGGGACGAAAATTTAAAACAAAACTATGTAGAATACAAGCAAAATGGAGCAACTTACAAAATGTGGGTAGAAGATGAAAAATCCATTGAAGCAAAATTAGACTTAATTGGCCAATACAAATTAGCAGGAGCAGCTTTCTGGGAGAAAGATATGGAATCTGATAGTATTTGGAATATAGTTTCTAGTAAATTAGGTATTTAGTAAGAGCACCACTCAAGCCTAGTAGTTATAAAAAATAAAAATTCATAAAATAAAAAACACCTCCATAGAATAGTAAAAATAAGGAGGTGTTTTTGTGTGCAAGGATATTTAAAATTTAAGGAAACTGATGAGGAACTGTATGAAGTGGACGTACCCAAAAAGCCTTCAGGTAATTGGCTACAGCAGCTGGCATATTTTTTGACTTGTACCTATTTAAATTTGATTGTAAAAATAAAAAAATGGTTTCATATTATTACTGTAAAAGAAATTTATTTAGGACTTATTTTCATTTTACCAATTTCTAATATAGAAAATAGTGAGCAAAAGCAATTAAAGAAGTGTATACCAAAAGTAAAAAGATTAATGCAAAAATATCATGTACAGCAAATAGTTTTAGCAGAGGAGTTAAGACAAAATGAGGTGTTTTTGCAAGAATTTCAAAATAATAGGAAAGTAGAAAAGGAAGTACATATTTTAGATGGAACAGAAATAATGCCATATTTAATAAAAGACATTGTAGCATATATTTCACAAAAGCAAGGAAAAGCACCAGAATTAGAAGATGTATATTTACTAATTAAAAATGAGGATTATCGTTATAGAGATAATATTGTATTTTTAGCACAACATTTCAAAACAGTAAATATTGTAACTACTTCTTTAAAAACGTATCAAAAGTTTGCAAAACAATTAGAAGAGAAACAAGATATTATTGTAACAGTTACGAATAATAAAAAGAAAAGTTTAAAACGTGCTAAATGGATTATCAACTTTGATTTACAGACAGAGGAAATGAAAAAGTATACAATTAATCGAACTGCAATTATTATTTATTTGAATAAACAGGGGATATATGAACAAAATAACTTTGAGGGATTACATATTTGTCAAGCAGGAATAGATGTATCACAAGAAATAAAGGAATTTTTTGAAAAAGAGCATTTATTAAATCAATGTTCTTTAACCATTTTATATGAAAGTACAATAAAAAAAGGACAAAACTTTAGAAAAGTAATAGAAGGCTTACAAAAAGATGAAGTAAAAGTGAAGCAACTTTATGGGAGAAGGGGGATTTTAACAGACAAGGAATATGAAAAAAATGAAGGATATTAAGTGGCTTTAAGGAAAAAATTTAGATAAGAGACTTGACAAAAATGAAAATATTGTTTATAGTAATACACGGCTATAACAGATTAGGAAAATAATCTGTTATCATTTTATTTTTACTGTAGGAATTTTACAAATTACAAAAGGATAGACTTTAGGATTTGCTAATTCATATAGTGATACTAGGAGGAAAGACTTATGGATGAAAAAGAAGTATTATTAACACAAGATGGATATGACAAATTAGAAAAGGAATTAGATGAATTAAAAACAACTAAGAGAGCTGAGATTGCAGACAGAATAAAAGTAGCGCTAGGATATGGTGATTTATCTGAGAATTCCGAATATGATGAAGCTAAAAATGCGCAAGCAGAGAATGAAACAAAGATTGCAGAATTAGAAAACAAATTAAGATATGCTAAAATTATTGATGAATCTGAAATTGATACAAAAACAGTTCAAGTAGGAAATACAGTAAAACTATTAGATGTAGAATTCAATGAAGAAGTATGCTATACCATTGTTGGCTCTACAGAGGTAGATTTAGCACAAAATAGAATTTCTAATGAGTCTCCAATAGGGGTTGCCATTTTAGGAGCTAAAAAGAATCAAACAGTAGAGGTGCAAGCACCAGCAGGTATAGTACAATATAAAATATTATCTATTACTAAATAAAAAATAGTGCCATCAAGTTAAAACTTGATGGCACTTTCTAATGCAAGTTTAATCATATCATTTAATGATTTTTCTCTTTCTTCTGAAGTACTTTCTTGTTGTTTATAATAAGAATCAACAACAGTAAGTAAACAGGCAGCATCTTTTTTGAAATAATCAGCCATATAAAATAGAGCAAAAGCTTCCATTTCACAAGCGATAATATTTAAGTCTTTTGGAAAACGATTGATGAATGCTGGAATATCTTCTAAATAACCATCAAAACATTCATTACATAAAGTATTTCCTTTGATATATGGCATATTGATTTCGGTTGCTGTTTTTTCGATTTGGGCATTTAAGCTTTTGCTAGCACTAGCAATATGGCAGTCTTTTTCATTCCAAGAAAAGGCAAAGTTAGCTTCAGTATAAGACTTATCTACTAGGATAGTATCAAATAAGTTTAAAGCATTGTTGTAAGCTCCACAAGAACCAATACGAATAATTTTTTCTACATCATAAAATTTGAATAATTCATAAGAATAAATTCCCATACTAGGCATTCCCATTCCAGAAGAAAAGACGGTTACTTCTTTTCCTTTATAAGTTCCTATATAAGCAAGCATGTTTCTAACTGTATTAACTAATCGTGCATTCTCTAAAAAATTTTCAGCAATATATTTAGCGCGTAAAGGATCTCCTGGCATTAATACGATTTTAGCAATATCTTCTTTTTTGGCATTACAATGAATTGACATTTTTATTTCCTCCTTTTTAAAAACGAATTTATATCTATGAATATATAACATCTTATGAAAAAAAACAAGTAAAAAGAGATTACATTTTTTATATTGTAAACTAATCGATGTAGATGAAAATCTAAAAAATAGAAAACAAAAAGAGTTTGTGTTGACAAGCAATCAATAATAGTGATAATATTAATACATAATAGATTAAAAAAAACCGCATTTTTCGGTTTGATTTTAAATCTATTTTTAAGTTAGCTGTATGAAGCAAAGCGAGTTACAGATAACTTATGCAATTGAGCGTAATGAAATGAAGCGAAATTGTAATCCTTATAACAAAGGAGGCAAGCTATGAACACAAAGTACATTTTTGTTACAGGAGGAGTAGTATCAGGACTAGGAAAGGGAATTACAGCTGCATCTTTAGGAAGGCTATTAAAAAATAGAGGCTACAAAGTAGCTAATCAAAAATTTGACCCATATTTGAATGTGGATCCAGGAACTATGAGTCCATATGAACATGGAGAAGTATTTGTTACAAATGATGGAGCTGAAACTGACTTAGATTTAGGACATTATGAAAGATTCACAGATGAAAGTCTAACCAAATATTCTTCTGTCACAACAGGTAGAATCTACTCAGAAGTAATTGAAAGAGAAAGAAGAGGGGATTACTTAGGAAAAACGGTACAAGTAATACCTCATATTACCAATGCCATTAAAGAAAAAGCATATAAATTTGAAAATACAGATGTAGATATTGTGATTACCGAAATTGGAGGAACAGTAGGAGATATTGAGAGCTTACCATTCTTAGAGGCTATTCGTCAAATAGGATTAGAAAGACCAGAGCATGATGTCATTTATATTCATGTAACATTATTGCCATATATTTATGGTTCAAATGAATTAAAATCAAAACCAACACAACATTCCGTAAAAGAATTACAATCGATTGGAATTAAGCCAGATATTTTAGTATGTAGAGCAGAACAAGAGATTGAAGACTCTATTCGTAATAAGCTTGCTCTATTTTGTAATGTGAAAAAAGAAGATGTTATTCAAAATAAAACAGTACATGATTTATATGAAGTACCATTAATGCTAGAACAAGAAGGACTAGCACATCGCGTTTGTGAAAAATTAGAATTAAACGATAAACCAGACAATAAAAACTGGGAAAAAATGATAGAAAACATTAAGAACTTAAAAGAGGATAAAGTTTCTATTGCTATTGTTGGAAAATATGTAAAATTAGAGGATTCCTATTTATCAGTTGTAGAAAGTATCAAACATGGCGGATTTGCCAATGACTGTAAAGTAGATGTTGCTTTTATAGACTGTGAAGGAATTACAAAAGAGAATGCAAAAGAAAAGTTAGGAAGATATAATGGAATTATTGTACCAGGTGGCTTTGGAAATAGGGGGATTGAAGGAAAGATTGCAACAGTGCAATATGCAAGGGAAAATAAAGTACCATTTTTGGGAATTTGTTTAGGGATGCAGATGGTGGTTGTAGAATTTGCAAGACATGTTTTAGGATATGAAGATGCAAATTCAGAAGAATTTGATGAAACTACTAAGCATCCAGTAATTCACATTATGGAAGACCAAATTCATATTGCTAAAAAAGGTGGAACTATGAGACTAGGAGCATATCCTTGCCAGATTCAAAAAGGAAGTTTAGCTGAGAAAGTATATGGAGGCTTAGAAATTTCAGAAAGACATAGACACCGTTTTGAATATAATAATGATTATAGAGAAGAAATGGAGAAAAATGGACTTATTTGTTCTGGCTTATCTCCAGATGGAAGTTTAGTAGAAATTGTGGAATTAAAAGACCATCCATATTTTATAGCGGCACAGTTCCATCCTGAATTCCAATCAAGACCTGATAGACCACAACCATTATTTGTGAATCTAGTAAAGAATGCAAAGGCAAGTAAAGGATAATTGTGAAAATAATGTAAAAATTTAAAATACCTACTTGACATTTTAAATGAATGGGTATAAAGTATTAGCAGTCTTAAATAAAGACTGCTAATCTGCTAAGAAAGAGAACTGGCAAAATGCGACATACAAGCATTTTTGTACTTCTAAAACTGAAAAGATTAGCATAAAATAGAAAAGAGTGTTTAAAGTAAAAAAGGAGGTATTTTTATGTTAAAACCATTAGGAACCAGAGTTGTAGTAAAAATGGTAGAAGCAGAAGAAACCACCAAAAGTGGTCTCATCATTACAAGTAAATCAGAAGAAAAATCTCAAATAGCAGAGGTTATCAAAGTTGGACCCGGTTTAGAAGAAGATGGAAAAAAAGTTCCAATGCAAGTGAAAGAAGGAGACAAAGTAGTTTTAAATCAATATGCAGGAACAACAATAAAATATGAGGGCGAAGAATACGTGATTGTAAAAGAAAGCGATATTCTTGCAATAGCAGAATAAGGAGGAAAATAGCATGGCAAAAGAGATTAAGTTAGCTGTGTGAAGTGAAACGAGCTACAGATAACTTATGCAATTGAGCGTATGCGAAATTGTAATCCTTAGAAAAAAACTAGAAGAAGTATAGAATTTGAAGGAGGAATTAACAATGGCTAAAGAAATCAAATTTGGAGAAGATGCAAGAAAAAGCCTATTAAATGGCGTGAATAAATTAGCAGATACTGTAAAAGTAACATTAGGACCAAAAGGAAGAAATGTTGTATTAGATAAAAAGTTTGGTGCACCACTTATTACAAATGATGGTGTTACTATTGCAAAAGAAATTGAATTAGATGATCCATATGAGAACATGGGAGCACAAATTGTAAAAGAAGTATCTATCAAAACAAATGATGTAGCAGGAGATGGAACAACTACTGCTATGGTGCTTGCTCAAAATATGATTCGTGAAGGTGTTAAAAATGTGGCAGCAGGTGGAGATCCAATGGCTATTAAAAGAGGTATGGATAAAACCATGCATGCTGTAGTAGAAGCATTAAAAGAAAGCAGTGTTCAAATAAATGGAAAAGAAGATATTGCAAGAGTGGCAAGCATTTCTGCAAACAATGATGAAGTAGGAGAATTGATTTCAGAAGCAATGGAAAAAGTTTCTAAAGATGGTGTTATTACTATTGAAGAATCTAAGACTTCTCAAACAGAATTAGATATAGTAGAAGGAATGCAATTCAATAAAGGATATGTTTCACCATATATGGTAACAGATACAGAAAAAATGGAAGCAACTGTGGATAATCCATATATCTTAATTACAGATAAAAAGATTAGCAATATTCAAGAAATTCTACCTTTATTAGAAAGCTTAATGCAACAATCTGGAAAATTAGTAATTATTTGTGATGATATTGAAGGAGAAGCATTGTCAACTTTAATTCTAAATAAATTAAGAGGCGTTATCAACGTAGTAGCAGTAAAGGCACCTGGATATGGTGATAAGAGAAAACAAATGCTAGAAGACATTAGCATTTTAACAGGTGGTGAAGTTATCACTTCTGACTTAGGACTAGAATTAAAAGATACCACAATTGAACAATTAGGTAGAGCAAGACAAATTAAAGTTCAAAAGGAAAATACTATTATTGTAGATGGTATGGGAGACAAAGCTCAAATTGACGCAAGGGTTGCACAATTAAAAGCACAAATTGCAGAAGAAAAGAGTTCATTTGAAAAAGAAAGCTTGCAAGAACGTTTAGCAAAAATCGCTGGTGGTGTAGCTGTTATTGGCGTAGGCGCTGCAACAGAAGTAGAAATGAAGGATAGAAAATTAAGAATAGAAGATGCTCTATCTGCAACAAAAGCAGCAGTAGAAGAAGGAATAGTACCAGGTGGAGGAACAGCCTATATTGACATCATTCCTAAAGTAACTAAAACAGTAGAATCTTTAGAAGGTGACGAAAAAATAGGAGGAAAAATTATTCTTAGAGCATTAGAGGAACCGGGAAGACAAATTGCAGTCAATGCAGGATTAGAGCCATCTGTTATCTTAGAAAAAGTAAAGAACAGCCCAGTTGGTGTAGGATTTGATGCAGCAACAGAAAACTATGTAGATATGAAAAAAGCAGGAATTGTAGATCCTACAAAAGTATCAAGAAGTGCTATTCAAAATGCAGTATCTATTGCATCTATGATTTTAACAACAGAAAGCTTAGTAACAGATAAAAAAGAACCAGAATCTTGTAAATGTGGACATAACGACCACGAAGATATGAGCGGAATGTATTAAAATGAAAAAGTGTCAGGTTGGGGACGTTCCTTTTCCTGACACTTTTGTCATGTTAGGGACAGTCCTTAAAATGGTACTTTACTTTTGCCTTTAATCAAGCTATAATAGAGGAAAAATAAATAAAAGAAGGAATAGATATGGAACAAAGAACAGTAGCATTTTGCACTTTAGGTTGTAAAGTAAATCAATATGAAACTAATGCCATGATGCAAGATTTCATAGAAGCAGGATATGAAATAGTAGAATTTGAAGAAAGAGCTGATATTTATGTTGTGAATACCTGCACAGTAACGAATATGGCTGACAAAAAATCAAGGCAGATGCTAAGAAGAGTCAAGGAAATTAACCCTGACTCTGTTCTTGTTGCAGTAGGATGTTATGTACAAGTAGCAAAAGAGAAATTAGAAGAAATGCCTGAAATTGATTTGATTTTAGGAGTAAATGAAAAAAGTGAAATTGTAGAATATGTAGAAGCAACTATTTTTCAAAGAAATGAATTACAAATGCCAAAAGAAGAAAAGGAAAGAACAGAAAAGTATAGACAATTGGTAGGAGTAGAACTAGAAAAAAATGGGACAAGTATACTAGAAAAGATTTCAAATGTAGCAGAGCAAGAAGAATTTGTAGAATTTGGACCAGTAACTTATACAGAAAAAACAAGAGCAGTGATCAAAGTACAAGATGGCTGTAATCAATTTTGTTCTTATTGCATTATTCCCTATGCTAGAGGACGTATTAGAAGTAGAAGACCAGAGTGGGTAATTAAAGAAATAACAAAAATAGCAGAAAAAGGAATTAAAGAAGTTGTATTAACAGGAATTCATTTGGCATCTTATGGCAAGGACTTTAATAAGAATATTGTTAGGGATATTTCAGATGACATAAAATATGAAGTAGGAGAGGGAGAATTTTTGTTAATCGACTTATTAGAAGAAATACAGAAAATAGAAGGAATTGAAAGAATACGTTTAGGGTCATTAGAACCTACTTTGATTACAGAAAACTTTGTAAAAAGGTTATCAAAACTTTCAAAAATATGTGGACAATTTCATCTGTCTTTACAAAGTGGGTGTAATGAGACTTTAAAAAGAATGAATAGAAAATATACTATAGAAGAATTTGAAAAAGGAGTAGAACTCTTAAGAAAGACTTATCCAGAAGTACATTTGACAACAGACATAATTGTAGGATTTTCCGGAGAGACGGAAGAAGAATTCCAAAAGACCTATGAATTTTTAAAAAGAATCAAGTTCTATAAAATGCACATTTTTAAATATTCACCAAGAAGTGGAACAGTGGCAGCGAAAATGCCAAATCAAATTGATGGGAATATCAAAGAAACAAGAAGTAATTTATTAATGGAACTTTCAGACAAAAATGAAGTGGAATATCAAAAAAGATATATAGGGAAGAAAGTAGAGGTTCTGCTAGAAGAAAGAGAAGGAGAATACCTTAAAGGACACACAACAAATTATATGGTAGTAAAAGTAAAGACATTAAAAGAATTAGAAAATACCATTCAAAAGTTAAGTATAATAGGTGTAGGAGATTTGGAGTTGATAGGGGATAGATAGAGACTTGTAGAAGAGAAATGGGTAGAAAAAATTAAATATTACAACAATATTACAACAATATTAAGTTTATATTACACTGTGCCAAAATTGTTGTTTTTACTCATAAAATGTTGTACAATAAATAAAGTAACGATATTTTCAAAAAGTGTGAGGAGGAACAAAGCATGGCTAAAAATCCAATGCAAAGAAAAGCGCAAAATTCATTC
This sequence comes from Clostridia bacterium, assembly GCA_022798895.1. Lineage (GTDB taxonomy): Bacteria > Bacillota > Clostridia > TANB77 > CAG-508 > CAG-273. The sequence goes on from JAAWNJ010000004.1 coordinate 31,227, forward strand.
TTATTAGGAATGTTAATTACTTTATTGATTACAGGGCTAGTTATAGCATTCTTAGTATTACAATTAACAAAGTTAACAAAGGATCAACAAAAGGCAAAATCCCTTTTGAAAACAGTATATGTAGTATCACAAGATATAGAATCAGGAGAACCAATTACTTCTGATAAATTAATAGAGAAAACAGTAGATGGAAGTACTATTCCAGCTAATGCTTTGACAACAACAGATTTAGATGAAAAAACAGACATACTAGATGAAAATGGAAATTTAATAAAAAAAGTAGAAGTGGTTTCTAAAATTAAATTGATGCAAGGTACAGTACTTACCAGTGAAATGATTACAGAAACAGGAGAGCTTGCAGCAGATTTGAGAAAACAAGAATATAATATGTTTGTGATTCCATCACAATTAACTACTGGTCAATATGTAGATGTACGTTTAAGATTACCAAATGGAAAAGACTATATTGTAGTATCGCATAAAAGAATTACCATTCCAGACTACGAAGGAACATTATCAGTAAATACAGTATCTTTAAACGTGTCAGAATTGGAAATTTTAACTTTAAGTTGTGCAATTGTAGAAGCATACAAAATTAGTGGTTCACTTTTATATGTGAATCAATATATAGAACCAGGACTACAAAAAGAAGCAACACCAACATACATACCAGATGGTGATACCCTTAATTTAATTCGAAGAGATCCAAACTGCGTTGCAGAAGCAGCAAATGCTCTTATTGAATGGAACAATAATGATGGAAATAGAACAACAGTTAGAAATCCAATTAATAATGCATTAAATGAAAATTCTGAAAATGCAACAGAAAATGCTATAAATGCATTAAAAGAAGAACTTCAAAAAGCACAAGAGGAAAGACAAAAATATTTAGAATCATTAGGTGGAACATATTAAAATAAAGAAGAATGGAGGATAATATGAGAACAATAGGGTTTATAGGAGCGTATGATAAAACTGATTTAATCATATATGTAGCTAAGCTTTTAACAGAAATGAATAAAACAGTGATGATTATAGATGCAACAACATTACAAAAAATGAAATATATTGTTCCAGCTATCTCTCCTTCTAAGACTTATGTAACAGAGTTTGCAGGTATTGATATAGCAGTTGGTTTTCATAATTATGAATTGATCAAAGATTATTTAGGAAAGCCACAACATGCAGTATTTGAATATGACTATATTTTTATAGATGTAGATTCAGCTGAAGAGTTAGCAAACTTTGATGTACAATCAGCAACTAAAAATTATTTTATAACAGGTTTTGATATATATTCTTTAAAAAGAGGAATTGAAATTTTATCAGAAATTACAGAACCTATTCCTATGAAAAAGGTGTATTTTACAAAAAGAGCGACTAAAGAAGAAGATGAGTACTTTGATTTTGTTTCTCTAGGATGTAAGGTACTTTGGGATGAAGAAATAATATATTTCCCTTTTGAACAAGGGGATCAGACGATACTAATGGAGAATCAAAGAATAGCAAAAGTAAAAATAAAGAAGTTAACACAAGCTTATAAGGATGGCTTAATGTATTTAGCAAATGAATTGATAGATCCAAAAGAAGTAGGAGACCTAAGGAAAGCATATAAACAATTAGAAAAAGGAGTATAGACTATGGCAGTTGTTACATTTTACAGCAATGATAGTAAAGAAACAGGGCAAAGTTTATCAGTAGCAGCAATAGCTACCCATATAGCAATTGCTCATAATTATAAAGTATTAATCATTTCTACTAGTTTTAATGAATTAACTTTAGAAAATTGCTTTTGGGAATACAGTAAGATAAGGCAAACCTCAGCAGTAAAAGATAATAATGGACCAAGTATTGGGTTGGAATCAGGCGTAGAAGGATTACTAAAAGTATTAGCAAGCAATAGAACTAGTAATGAAATAGTAAAAAACTATTCTAGAATTGTATTAAAAGATAGGCTAGATGTTTTACTTGCACCAGCAACAACATCTTATCAAGAATATATGCAGATTACACCAAATTACATCAATATTATAAAGACAGCAGACAGATATTATGATCTTGTTATTGTAGATTTAAGCAAGAAAATGCCTAAAAAAGATATCCAATCTATCTTAGAAATGTCAGATATTATAATGGTAAATTTAATACAAAGATTAGAAACTATTAATAATTTTATTCGATTAAGAGAAGCAAATGACTTCTATAAAAAGAGAAATGTTATGCTAGCTCTTGGAAGATATGATGGCTTTTCAAAATATAACAATAAAAATATTACTAGATATATGAAAGAAAAAAAAGAGTTTTCAGTAGTTCCATACAATACATTATTTTTTGAAGCTTGTACAGAAGGGAATATTATTGACTTTTTCTTACGATTAAGAAATATTGTTGATGAAACAGATAAAAATGTAACTTTTGAAAAGGCAGTAGCAGAAGCAGACAGCAATATTATTTATAAACTACAAGAATTACAAATGAAATTGTAATCCCATAGGAAGGAGAACATAAAGAATGCTTAATGTATTTTTAATTATAGTTGTACTTTTACTAGCAGTTTTTGTCATTTTTCGATTTATTAGAAAGAAGAGATCAGAACAAGTAGAAGAACAAGTACAAGTTGATGACAAAACATATACATTGGATTTAATGAAAGAATTTGTCAAAAAGAGGCTTGACGAAATTACAAAAATTAACTTGTATGATATTGGGCTTTCAGAGGAAGAACTAAAAAGAAGAAAGCAGAAAAAGTACGAACTTAAAAAAGCATTAAAAGGCTGTACATATGGTGATGTAAATGATAAAAAATACGTTAAAGAGTTGATTTATGATTTATTATATCGTGAATATGGCGTAGACGAAACAAATGTCTCAAAGGCTATTCCATTTGATATTCCATCACTTTTAACACCACAAGACAAGTTTGAAATCATTTTATACATGTATAAAAATGAATTTGGCTATGAAGCTATGGGAGAAATTATCAAGAAGTATAAGCTAGATGATTTGAAATATGTAGAAGGTGAGGCAAAACCTTGCTATGTAATTACATCAGATGAAATAGAAAAAATTTATGACCAAGAAAATTTTATTCTTACATTTACTGATAAGTTAAATGTAGTAGTACAAAGAATTTATCAACACTACAAAGGATATAGTAGTATTGATGAAATAAGAGATATGAATATAGATGGTATTTCTGGTGGTGTATCAGGACTTCCAGAGTCATTTTTAAGCCAAGTAGCGCAAACAGATGGTGACTACTTGAGTCAAATTGCAGAACATAAAGTGCCACGTGCTTGTGATAGTATTTGGATTATGTTCCATGGTAAATCTATTCGTTTAGCTTTCCTTTCTTTTGGATCAGAAGCAGAATTAAAAAGAGTTTGCCAGAATATTTACAAATATAATAATCCAGGACAACTATCAGATACCAATGGTTTTAAAATTAATGAAATGAAAGATGGTTCTCGTGTCGTTGTAGTAAGACCAAGTATGTCTGAAACATGGGCATTCTTTGTAAGAAAGTTTGACGTACAACGTGCAACATTAGAACAAATTATTCGCTTTGAAGGAAAAGATGAGGCAATTGATTTACTAAAATATTTAGTAAAAGGTGCCAGAATTATATCACTAACTGGTGAACAAGGATGCCGGAAAAACAACTATGCTTATGGCTATGATTGAAAATATATATGAAACCATGAACTTACGTATTACAGAAACTGCATTTGAGTTACACTTAAGAAAAATTTATCCAACAAGAAATATTCTATCTATGAGAGAAACAGAAACCGTATCTGGACAAGACTGTTTGGACGTTCAGAAAAAGACTGATGGTAGTGTTAATATCATCGGTGAGGTTGCAACTGACCCCGTAGCATCTTGGATGATTCAGTCAGCACAGGTTGCATCTAAATTTACTTTATTTACTCACCACGCTAAAACATTCCCAGACTTAGTAACAGCACTTCGTAACTCAATGCTTAGAGCAGGCGTATTTAAAGATGAAAAAACAGCAGAAGAGCAAGTAGTACAAGTATTAAACTTTGACATTCACTTAGTAAAAGACTTTAGAGGAAACAGATATATTGAAAGAGTAACAGAGTGTATTCCAGTAGAAGAAAAAAATGAATATACTTTTGACCATAGAAAAGAAAAGACACTAGAAGGTAAAATGAGTAAATTCATGGATAATGCAACTGTATTCTTTACAAAATCAACTAATAGAGAATTATTTAAACATAGAAATGTTTTAGAATATCAAGATGGTAGATATGTATTAACGAATCCAATTACAGAAGCAAATATTCAAGCTATGAGAAATAACATGGATACTAGTGACTTAGAGGGATTCAATGATTTCTTACAAAGAAATTGGGGGATCAAACCAAGTAATGGATTTGATGATGAACCAGTTACAGTAAGCAATGAGCCAAAGAAAAGAGGAAGAAAGCCAAAAGTACAATAAATAAGGGAGGTGACTTAAGGTGAATACTGATTTAATGATGTATGTATTAGGAGGAGCAGGAATTCTATTCATACTTATCATCATTGCATTTTTAATGCTAAAGAAAAAAATGAATACTTCTGAAATGAAACAAATACAACAATTAAGAGAAGGAACAGAGGCTAAATCTTTTTCAGCAGAAGTGCTTTTCCAAAAACTATACATTTTTTACCTTAAGATGCCTTTTCTAAAGAAATATCTATTAAAAGTACGTAGAAGACTAGCAATCATTAATGTAGATGATGAGTATTTAACAAGAAAACAGGCAGCATCTATTTTAACTAAAACTTTATGCATCATCCTTCCACTTACCATTACGATTATTGCAATGACACATGAAAATGCACTATTATTATGTATTTTATTACTATTTGAATTATTCATGGTAGATACTTTCATGGATGGAATGGTAAATAAATTAGATAATAAGCTGCTAAGAGAGCAAATTGAATTTTTCTCAGAAATCAGACATGCTTATCATGAGTTTAACATGGTAGAAGAAGCAATTTATCAGGTTGCACAAGATGATGAAAAACCAGAAATGTCAAGGCAAGCAGAGAAAATTTATGAAGTATTAATTTCGAATGATCCAGAATCAGAATTAGAAAAATATTATGATATTGCACCAAACAGTTATTTAAAAGAATTTGCAGGAGTTTCTTACTTAACAAAAGAATTTGGTGATCGTAAAATAGATAAAACATCTTTGTATTTAAAGAATTTGAATAATATTACACAAGAAATGCAACTAGAAATTTTGAAAAGAGATAAATTAGACTATACTTTCCAAAGTTTATCAGTTATTTCAATTGTACCAATTTTAGCCTTAGAGCCAATTAAAAATTGGGCAGTTTCACAATTTAGTTTTACAGAAAGTTTCTATAATGGAAAGACAGGGTTTATTGTACAAATTTTAATTTTATTATTAACTTTTGTTTGTTACTTGCTAATAGGAAAGTTAAAAGACAATGGTTCTACAGCAATGAGTACAAAAAACACAGAAAATCCTTGGCAAGAAAAACTATACAATATTAAACTTATTAAGAAGTTTGTAGATTTGTTTATTCCAAAAGAAGGAACAAAAGAAGATAGAACTTTAAAAAAGAAAATGAAAGATGCAGCAAGTAAAGACAAAGTACAATGGATTTATATTAATAGAATTATATTATGTGTTATGACCTTTGCTGTAAGTATTTTCTTATTTAGTTATGTACATACACTAGTAATCAATGGAGTTTACACAGATCCAACAGAAGATTATGATATTTACCGGTCAGATGTCTTCTAAGGATAATAATAAGGCTATGAAGTTAACAGAGTCAGATAATGAGTATTTGGAATACTATAAAGGACAACCAGAAACTAAAGTAGAAGAAATTCAAAAAGTGATGAGACAAGGAAAAGTGAACAAAGATTACATAGAAAGTAGTGACGAAGAACTAGAAACAGCAGCACAAAGAGTCTTGGAAAAATTAAAATTAGTTAGTAGTGAAACACTGCAATGGTTTGAAGTATTGCTTGCATTAGTATTTGCAGTAATTGCTTATATGGCACCGATTTGGATGTTAATTTTCCAAGCTAAGATGAGACAACTAGAAATGGAAGACGAGGTAATGCAGTTCAATACTATTATCTTAATGTTAATGAAGATTGAGAGAGTAAATGTTGAAATCATTTTAGAGTGGCTAGAAAGATATGCTAATATCTTTAGAGAACCAATTAGTAAATGTGTAAATAACTATGAAAGTGGTGCATGGGAAGCATTAGAACAATTAAAAGAAGATGTTACTTATCAACCATTTATTAGAATTGTAGAAAGTTTGCAAGCAGCAGTTGAAAAGATTCCAATTGAGGATGCTTTCGACGAGTTAGATACAGAAAGAGATTACTATCAAGAAAAGAGAAAAGAATCTAACGAAAGGTTAATTTCTAGAAAAGGAAGAATAGGAAAAGTAATTGGATTTGCTCCAATGATAGTTCTATTTGTTGGATACTTAATTGTACCATTGGTATTCATTGGTATTACAAGTATGACAAGTTCACTAAATTCAGTTAGAACGACAACAGGAACTTAAATGCTGTAAAAGGAGGAGAATATGGAGAATGCATCAAAAGCTATTATTATAGCTGGTGGTATTTTAATTGGGGTTATCATTCTGTCAGTGCTTGTTTTAGTATTTAGACCAATAGGTGATGTTTATACAGAAGAGGGAATGTCATTATCAATTGAACAACTAGAAAAATATAATAGGCAATTTAATACTTTTGATAGGTCTCTTTATGGCAGTGAACTTATATCATTAAAAAATTTGTTAGAGGATTATAATAATAGAATATTACAAGATGCAGATCCAAATTATATAAAGGACAATCAAGTTATAGTATATGTATATATATCTAATTTTGAGTTAGTGGAAGTAAAAAATGATGTTACAGGAGAAATAATAAAAAAGAAAAATTATAAAATTCGGCTCAATCGAAGGAGAGCAAGTTTTTGGAACGACAAGCTCAAAAGATTTTCCAACAAACAAATTACAGTTAAGTAATTATCTAGACCTCTTAAAACAAAATGAAAATAGCAGTTCTAGCGCACAAGCATCATATAAGGAATTTAAAAATCTTCCTTTTCGTTGTGACAGTACTAGAACTGAATATAATAGAGCAGGTAGAATTAAAACTATGTACTTTGTGCAACAGACTATGACTTTTGTTTATTAAAATAAGAAGGGAGAACACATATGGAAAATGCTTCAAAGGCCCTTATTATGTCTGGCAGTATTCTAATAGGTGTTATCATATTATCTATTGCAGTATATCTATTTACAGCATTTGGAGGAAGTAGTAAACAAATACAAGAACAAGTAGATGCTAGAGTAATAGCAGAGTTTAATAATAACTTTCTAAAGTATCAAGGAAGTGAAGAATGTACTATTCATGATATTGTAAATCTAGCTAAGTTTGCAAAAAAAGCAAATGAACAAATGGGCTATGACATATCAGATTATCAAGAGCCATTTTACATTCAAGTAATTTTAATAGGAAATGGTAGAAAAGAGTTAACACAATTTACAGAACAGCAATTAGTTAATTTATTGAATGATGAAAGTGTAGGAAAAGATGCAAGCGGTAATATGCTAGGAAGTTTACAATATTATAAATGTGAAGAGGTTAGATTTGACAATCCAGAACAAGCAAACAGAGTAAGCAAAGTTATCTTTAGAAAGATAAATTAAAAATTAAGGAAAAAGAATGAAGAAAAAATTATTAGTAATTTTAGGAATTTTTATAATTATCTTGCTATTTGCTGTCTATTTATTGTATAATTATAGAAAAGATGTTATTCAAATGCAAAGCTTTAATAGACAATATGAAGTATATTATGAAAAAACAATATTAGGAACTGACTTAGCAACTGTACTTAATAAAGCAATGGATTACAATAAAAAGAATGACATTGCAAAAGACAGCAATGATAGATACTATATAGAAACAGAAAAATCTCTTTTGATAGAAATTAAATTTTCTGAAAAAGATGAAGCAGTTAAAATGGAGGATATTTTATTAAAAGAAGTAGAAACATTTATTAGTTTTTATGGGGCAACTAGTTTTAAATGTACAAAGATAGAATATCATAAGTCAAATAAGCAAGTAAAAAGCTTATATTTTGAACAAGTTTAATTAGATTTTAATATTGGACTAAAATCCAAAAGAAAATATATATTTAATAAAGATACAAAAGTTAAAGGGAGGAATTTTATTATGGAGAATGCATCAAAAGCATTAATTATTGCAGGAGCAATCCTAATTTCAATTGTTTTAGTAAGTGTAGGCGTTATTGTTGTACAAAGCTTAAACCCAGATGAAGCTTTATCATCAATGTCACAACAAGAAATTGATAGTTTTAATTCAAAATTCACAAGTAATGCAGGAAATAATAGACAAGGAACTATTGCTAAATCTGTCATTTCAGCAGTTATTACTAATAACTCACAATATATGGATGATACTAGTAGACAAGTAAAAATTACTACTGTAGGACTATCAAGTGATGCAAGAGAGATAACAGATCCAAATGAATTAACACCTGTAAGGAATGCAATTGTAACTACTGCAAGATATGATATTAATTTTACTGTTAATACTAAAACAGGATTAGTAGATGTTATCACAATTACTAAGAAATAATAATTAGATAATAGGAGAAAATTATGGAAAATGCGTCAGATGCCATTATTATGGCAGGAGCAGTGCTAATATTTGTCATTGCCCTAACAGTGGCAATGACTGTATTTTCACAAGCAAGAGCGACTGTCGATACAGTTGTATATGCTAGTGATAGAACTAATTACTATGAATACTTAGAAATGGATATTTCAAATAATATAAAAAACAGAATAGTAGGTTTAGAAACTATTATTCCTACTTTATATAAGTATTATAAAGAAAACTATACAGTAGTATTTTTAGATGAAAATGGAAAAGGATTAGAGCTATATAAAACACAAACAAACAAAGACAATTGGACTAAATATGAAAAAGAAGATGGAGTATATGGAATAAAGGATTTTACAGTAGACAAATATCCAGGAATGGAAAATGAAAGCAAGAAAGAAAATCCTAGAATTTGTTCCTTTGATGTTAATGAAGAATTAGTTCGTCGTGAACCATGGGTTGGTGATCCAATAGAAACTAGAAAAAATCTAGAAGCTTTTATAGAAGGAAAAGAATATGTTTGGCCCAATGGTTCTGGTAAGGCATATGATTATAAAAACATAATGAATGGAAAAAGCTTTATGGAATATTTTTCAGGAGAGAAATTTAGAGAAACTATAGGTGAATACAGAACAAATAATAAAGATACTTTTGCATCAGAGTTAAATCAAGGCATTAGAGATAATAAGAACAAAAGAGTAATTGTGTATCAATTGATAAAAGATAACTAAGTAAATGGAAAACAAAAGATAGCATAAGATAACACAAAAAAGGGGGTATTCAATATGTCAGATAGTTTTATTACCATTATTGCAATATTTTTAGCAGCAATCTTAATGTTCATATTTCCACTAATGTCTATGGCAGACAGAACAGATGATATTTCAGAGTTAACTGTCAAAAATGCCGTGATAGAATTTGTAGAAAAAGTGAAAAATACAGGAAAGTTAACAATGGATAATTATGATGAATTTATATCAACACTTTCTAGTACAGGCAATACATATGATGTCGAAATGCAAATTCAACATCTTGATGAAAATCCAGGTGTGAAGGTAACACAAGCAGATATCACAAAAATTGGTGAAAACTTGTATTATAATGAATATACAAGTCAGATTGAGGAAAGATTAGAGGATGATAAGAGAATAGCCTTAAAAGAAGGAGATATTTTCAAAGTTACTGCAAAAAATACGAATAAAACAATTGCAGAAATGTTAAGAGGATTTTTCTATAGTATTAGTGGAGACGACACATATCAAATTGCAGGTCAACACGCTGGTACTGTAAGTGTAAATGGAGCATCCAAGTAAAACTAAAGGAACTGTTCTAAACGCAGTATAAATCAGGAGTGGAATAGTTTTTCCACTCTTATTTTAAACTAAAGGAAAGAGATAAGAAAGGAACTATAGGCATGAAATTTCAATATTTAGCTGTTATTTTTGTTATCATCATGTTGCCAATTGTGTTAGTTATGTCATTTTATGTACAAACACAAACTGATGTCATGAAAAGACAAGGGGAGTACAGGACATATTTAAGTGACGCAACACATGATGCTATAAAAGCATTTCAAATTAATACTACGAACAGTTATTATTCTAGTGTAAGTGACTCTAAAATCAGAGATATTGAAGCTGCTGTAAATGCTTTTTATAACTCTCTAACAGCAAACTTGAATTATAATAAATCAGATTTACAAGCTTTTGTTCCTGCAATTGTGTTTACATTGTATGATGGTTATTATATTTATGGAAAAAGATATAATGTATATGAAGGAAAGGTAACTAATGAAGATGGAGAATTAGTTAAGGGTCCACTTATTAATGAATCTGGTGAATTAACCAAAATGAATATTGTTACAGATACAGAAAGTATAGTGGATCCAGAGTCGTATGAATACGGCTTAAAGCCATTTGTATATTATTCATGTCAATATCAAAAAGGTAGTGACAATTTTATAGTTAATTATACATTAGATAATTTTATTAGTATTTATGGATATATTACTTGTGAAAACGAAGAAACAGGTAGAAGAGAGCGACAATATATCAATAAGTCTGGGCATTTAATTCAAATTGACCCAAATGAAGACTTTGATGGAAATTATAGAGATATTACAATTGAAAATAGTCCAGAATACTTAACAGAATATTTGAAATTTTCTAGCCCAAATGATAAATTTGGTGATGGAGAATATCAATATGTAGTACATCAGAACCAAAAGGTATATATTAATGGAAATGTTTCTGAAACTGATGAAAATAGATATTTCTGGTATGATCAAGGCGTAGGGCATGCCATTCAAGGTGTTACTACAAAAGCTGCAATTGTTGAAACAATGAAAATAAGTAGTAGTTATGAATATTATGAAGAAGCTTACAAGTTCAGTAAATGGGTTTATGATAATTTAAGAGATATTAAACAAGTCAATATTCGTACAGTAGTAAGAAAGGCAGATGGAACCATTGAAGTAACAGCGGGTGGAGAAAATTTAGAATTTAATGCAGGCGATGAAAAGATTTTTGATACTTCAAAAGACCCAGAAGACCCAGAATCCACTTTTAATCAACATAGAATTGCAGTAATTAAAAATGCAATTGAAACAAACTTAGTAGCAGCAATTAACAGTTATAACAGTAATGCGAGTTCTTTTTCTTATGCATTACCACAATTAATAGAAGAAGATTGGGAAAAGGTAGTTAATAATGTATGTATGATTTCCTTTATGCAAGGAATGCCATTAGGTACAAAATATTTTAATGACTATGTAGTTATTCCAAATGACAAAAATAATGAATTTGTAGATAATGATGCACTTTATTTACTTACTAGTGATGGCAAATATCATTTAGCAAACTGTCCTTACTTAGTAGAAAGTACTCAAAATCAAGAAATGATAGTAGGTGGTTATATCAATACTGCTTTCCAAAGGCAAACAGTAGAACAGACAGTGAATGAGGAAAAGGTAGCTTCTTATTATTATCGTCATGTATATGATAGTGATCCACCAAATAGAAGATATGTCCCATATACACCTTGTTATCAATGTTTAGTAAATTCTAGTGGTAAATATGATTTAGATGATGATATTATTAATAATACCGGAAGAATTATAACAAACGAAGGAAGTTATGATATTAGTATTTTAAGACAAAAATATTTTACGATTTTTGGAAGAGAAAAAAATAACTTATATAAAACAAATCGATAATGTTTAAAAAACAAAAATGTGGTTATCCTAAATAAAAAATAGGTATTATTAAAAAAGGGAGAACCATATGAAAAATGTTAAAAAAATTGCGATTATTCTTTTGCTACTTGTCATATATGCTTATGTTTGTTACATCTCATTCTTGCCAAGTCAATATATTATTATACAAGGAGAAAAGTTGAAAATTAATACTTTATTTGGAACTACTTTAGTTCCAAAAGAAAGTAATGATTTGCAAACTGTACAGACAGTAAGTAACTTAAATAATACAAAGGTAGAGCAAGTAGGCAAGATAGATTTTAGTTTAAGCTTATTTCATTTATTTAAAGTAAAAGATGTAAGTGTCAATGTAATTCCTAAAACTAGTGTTGTTCCTATTGGAAAAGCAATCGGAATGAAGCTATATACAGATGGTGTTTTAGTGGTAGGTATGTCAGAAATAGAAGGAAAAAGACCTTATGAGAATACAGGAATTCAAGAGGGAGACAGAATTATTCAAATCAACGAGAATGATATTCGGAAATACTGCAGAATTAATGAAAGAAGTAAATGCTAGCAAGGGAAGTAGAATTAATATCAAATATATTCGTGAAGAAGAAACCATTACAACAAGCATGAAACCAGTCAAGAGTGGAGATGAAGGATATAAACTAGGTCTTTGGGTAAGAGATGCAGCAGCAGGTGTAGGAACATTAACCTTTTATGAACCAGAAACAAAGATGTTTGCTACTTTAGGACATGGCATTTTAGATGTAGATACATCAGACTTAATTAAAATTGCAAATGGAGAATTAGTTACTACGAATATTTTAAATATCCAAAAAGGTGAAAAAGGAAAACCAGGAGAAATAAGAGGAACTATTGAGTCAGGCTATACCTTAGGAAGAGTTACAAAAAATACAGCTTTTGGCGTTTATGGGATATTAGATGCACCTTCATATCTTTCTATTTCAGCTCAAGATGCTATAGAGGTAGCTACTAGAGAAGAAATAAAAACAGGAGCAGCACAGATTATTTGCGAATTAGAAAATGGCAAAATACAGTACTTTGATATAGAAATTCAAAAAGTTTTTGTAGGAAATAATGAAGATAATAAAAGTATGTTATTAAAGGTAACTGATGAAGAACTTTTAGAAAAAACAGGTGGGATTATTCAAGGAATGAGTGGAGCGCCCATTGTGCAAGATGGAAAATTTGTAGGAGCAGTTACTCATGTATTAGTTAATGATCCTAGTCAAGGATATGGTGTTTTTGCAGATATTATGTTAAAGCAAATGAGGCAAGTAAATGAATAAAAAGAAGTAGAGGGGATAGTATGAGAAATAATAAAGTTATAATTATTGTAATTACAGTTTTATCCGTAGTTGTTATAGGAGTATTAGGAGTTATAGCAATTACAATAATAAATGGAAAGAAACAACCAGCAGGTAATCAAAATGTAGAAAATCCAGAGAATAATGTGGAACAAAATATAGTAGAAGAGCCAACGAATGAAGAACAAAATACACAAACAAACCAATCAACTGGTAATTTGATTCTAATTGATCCTGATATTGATCCATCTGGAACAACATCAAATGAGCCAACTGAAAGCTTTGTTTCACGTTATTATTATAACCAATTAGATGAGACAGCTAAAACGATTTATACAGAATTAAAAAATAATAAAGCTAAATTGATTTCAGGAAATTATAATGTAGATTATGGAACAAGTTTTAATACTTTATTAAATACAGAGGGAGGACAAGATGAGTTAACCGAAGCTTTTCAAGCAGCATGGGATGCCTTTATTTATGATAATGTAGATTTATTTTATATTGATGTTACAAAAGTAAATATCAATATAAAATATGAAAGTCTTGGAGGGATTAGAACTTATCAAGTATCTATAGGTCCAAGAAATAATGGAAGTTATTATATAGATACTTTTCAAACGCAAGAACAAGTAGAAAAAGCAAAATCTTACTTAGAAGATGTGAGAAAGCAAATGGCAGAGCAAATTGCCGTAGATGGTGTTTATAGAAAATTAGGAAAGGTGCATAATTGGCTAATTGAGACAGTAAGTTATGGAGGTACTTCGAAAAATCAGCATACGATATATGGAGCACTAGCTGACAATAAGGCTGTATGTGAGGGGTATGCTAGAGCTTTCAAGTACTTAATGGATGCTTCAGGAATTCCATGTGTTCTTGTTTCAGGTACAGCAACTAATTCACAAGGGGAAGAAGAAAGTCATGCTTGGAATTATGTGCAAATTAATGAGAATTGGTATGCAGTTGATGTTACTTGGGATGATCCGATTATAACAGGAGGAGGAGAGTTGACACAAGAATTAAAATATAAGTATTTCTTAAAAGGAGCTACAGAATTTAAAGTAGACCATAAAGAAGATGGAAAAATATCAGAAAATGGAAAGCAGTTTAAATTCCCAACTTTGTCAGAACAAAATTATAGACCATAAGTATATCAATATATAAATTAAAAGTACTATAACAACAATTAGTAAGGTTAAATATGTTATAGTACTTTTAATTTATAAACTATTAAATTTTAGTCTACTAATTTAGGACCGATGTTGGTGACAGTTCCAGCCCCTAATGTAAGCACAATATCTCTTTCAATAGTACGTTCTTTTAGATATTTAATAATTTCATCAAAATCTGAAATATAGATTGCTTTCTTACCATAAGACTCTATCTTTTGTACTAAATCCATAGAAGAAATATTATAAGTATTATCTTCTCTAGCAGCATAAATATCTGTGATGATAATATGGTCAAATTCAAGTAAAGCTTTGGCAAATTCATCTAGTAGATTTTTGGTTCTACTATAGGTATGTGGTTGAAAGACAACCCATGACTTTCGATAACTTTTCTGCATTAAAGCTTTAGCTGTTGCATTAATTTCAGTTGGATGATGACCATAATCATCATAAACGCTAACGCCTTTATTGAAAGAGCCAATATATTCAAAACGTCTATGCGCACCTGTGTATTTCGCTAGACCATTTTTGATATCTTCTTTCTCAATACCATATTCATGACAAAGTGCAATACAAGATAAAGCATTTAATACATTATGCTTACCAGGAACAGACAGACGAATCGTTTTATAAAAAGTATTGTTAAAATAAACATCAAAAGTAGGGAATCCATTCTTATCAAAAGTAATATTTCTAGCAAAGAAATTGGCTGTTTCATTTTCAATACCAAAAGTAACTGTTTTAGCTTTCGTACTTTTGGCAACAGTTCTACAATAAATATCATCCCAATTGATTACAAGTAAACCATCTTCAGGTATTAAAGTAACATATTTACTAAAAGAACGAACGATATTTTCAATAGAGCCAAAATAGTCTAAATGATCATTATCAATATTTAGAATGATTTCTGTTTTAGGGAATAACTTTAAATAGCTCTCTACATATTCACAAGCTTCTATAATGAAATATTCACTACTGCCAACTCTGTAATTTCCATCAAGGGGTTTCAAAAAAGCACCTACTTGAATAGATGGATCTTTCATAGCTTCTAAGAAGCAAACTGAAACCATAGAAGTAGTAGTAGTTTTTCCATGGGTACCAGATACACAAATTGTATTTTGAAAAGCCTTTGTAATTTTTCCTAAAAAAGTTCCTCTTTCAATAGTAGGAATATTTAATTCATGTGCTTTCTCAAGTTCAGCATCATCTTTACGGACAGCAGCACTATAAACTACAACATCTGCTTTTGCAACATTATCTAAATTATGACCTATTGTTACAGGTATACCAGTAGCTATTAGTTTTTCTGTAACTTCTGAACTTGAAGCATCTGAACCTGTTACATGAAATCCCCAAAATTTCAAGATTTCAGCAATTCCACTCATACTGATGCCACCAATACCTATCATATGTACATTTTTATATTGTTTTAGCTCTTCTATATTTGCCAAAGAATAACACCCCTTTAAATAAACGTTAATTCGCAAGCCTAATTATATACTTTAAATTAGGTTTTTTCAAGAGACTTATATGAAATAAATTAGAATAATATAAAAAATGAATAAAGAGGGAAAATAAGGTTATAATATGATATGTAGCCAAAAAGAAAAAGGTGAAAGTAAAAAACGTCTTTGAATATAAAAAAAGTTAAAATAATTGTAAAATAAAGAAGGAAATTTTATATTTTTGGCGAATAATATAATTGTACATAAGAAATGTATAAAAAACTCAAAAACGGAAAGGATGGTACTTAAAATGCAAATTACAGATGTACGTTTAAGAAAAGTAAATTCAGAAAACAGAATGAAAGCTGTTGCTTCTGTGACATTTGATAACGAATTTGTTGTTCATGACATTAAAGTTATTGAAAGTCAAAATGGATTGTTTATTGCTATGCCAAGCAGAAAAACTCCAAACGGAGAATTCAAGGATATAGCTCATCCAATCAATGCTGATACTAGAGAGAAGATTCAAAAAGCTATATTAGAAGCTTATGAAGCTCCTGAAACTGAAGAAACTACAGATACAGAATCAGCAGAATAATAAATGTATAAAAAGGAAGTGCATTTGGTGTACTTCTTTTTTTGGAAAAAGTAAGTTTAAAATAATCCCCTCTATCACTAGTGACAGAGGGAATGAAAAAGAGCTTATTTATGGTGTATAGTTGGACCTTGGACTTCCAAAAAGTTTTGTAGGTCATTAAGAGCTTGAAGACCTTTCTGATTAGCTATATTATCGAGAGTACTAGCAATCGAAATACAAACGATGAGATGTGTTCCAGCCACATAATGGACAAAATCAAACATTTTCAGGCTTGCAGCTAATCCATAGACATTAATTAAACGAGTAAGCCTTTCGTCAGGCATGTCTCCACTTACCGAAAAAGTAGTAGAGAAGCCATCAGTAGAAAAATTTGGTAAGTACAGCTTGACTCTAGTGCTTGAGTTCAAAGCTAAGCGCATGTTACTGCCATATACAGCAGTGGGCTCAACCAAGTTGATCCTTGCTATATCTGAAAGTAACTTGTCTGTAATTTTCCGCGGATTGAGCGGAAAACTCAGAATAACGGCTTTCAGACTAGAGGTTGACGTAGACATATTATCACTCTCTTTCCATAAAATTTGGCATTGCCAATTATCTATATTATACCATAAAAAAGGGGAAAATACAAATGATAGGCTATTGTTCAATTCTATCATATGGCTTTGTGTTGTTAGTTAAGCCTACAAGATAATCAATAGATGTTTGATAAAATTGTGCTAATGTAATCAAGCTATTGATGTCAATTGTAATTTCACCAGTTTCATATCTAGAATAAGTTTGCTACGTACAATTTAAAAGTTGAGCAATCTCACTTTGTTTATAGTCATTATCTTCTCTTAAATCTCTAATTTTTAGATTCATATGAAATCTCCTTGCAAATATTATATAAAGAAATTATAGAATATTCGTATAACGGATATTGGCCTATACGCGTATTGCGTGTATAATATTGTTTAATATAAAAACAAAGGGAAATATTGCGATAGACAGAACGACAAGTAATATTTCAGACATGGAAGAAGTAGAAACAACTTTAGGTGTCAACAGTAGTGATGAAACAATAGTGACAGCAGAAGTAGATAATAATACTAATATAATAACAGCAACAGCAACTAATAAGGAAGGAATAGCGATAATAACAGTTACGTATGGAAAATATAGTAAAACATGTGAAGTGACAGTAAAAGATATTAGTCTTACTTTAAATGAATCGTTTTATATTGTTACTGGAGGAGAATCATGGACTCATGAAGTTCAATTATCTGCTACACTAACAAATTCACCAGATCCAGTTGAAAAATTAACATGGAGCAGTAGTAATACTGATATTGCAACAGTTAATAATAAAGGAGTAGTAAAAGCTGGAAAAAGAGGAGGAGATGCAATAATTACTGCAACCTTAACAGATGGAAGTAATTTATCAGCCGAATGTAAAATAAGAACAGAGCTATTTGGAAAAATAAAATCAGAAAAAGAAGAGTTTGTTGATAAGAATGGCAATATAGTAGCAATTCCAGAAAATTTTGCAGTAGGAACTAGTGACAATGTCAATGAAGTAACAAAAGGTTTGGTTATACAAGATGAACATGGAAATCAGTTTGTTTGGATTCCAATAGGAGATGTTAAAAAATCAGATGGAACAATTGTGAATATTGAACTTGGTCGATATGAATTTAATAAAACCACTGGTGTTCCGACAATAAAACAAGGAATAGGCAGTATTAATTCACGAGTTAAGATTGAAAGTTATTTTGAGGCTATAAAAGATCCAGAGGGTCATGGATGGACTCTTCCAAAAGATTTAGTAGGATTTTCTAGTAGCGCTAATTCAAATAATGGATTCTTTATAGCGAGATATATGTCTAGTCAAAGTTCTATATCAACGGCTATGGCAAAATATGATGAACCGTATTGGTGCGAAATGTATAATAATACGGCTTCTAGTTATGCTAGAACAATGTATGACATGCAGGGGATAGAAAGTGATTTAATAAATAGTTATGCTTATGACACAGTTTTAGTTTTTATTCAAAAGTTTTCTGGATATGATACGTTTTCTATAGGAACTCCATATTCTCCTTCAGGTAATCCAATTAAGACTGGAAAAGCGGGAGATGTTGCTTGTAATATTTTTGATATGGGACGTAGTAGATATTGCTATACAACTGAGATACTAGATACTACTTATAATAGGAAACCGGCTCGTGGAGGCTCAGAGGGACCATATAAAAGAATAGGGCTATCTGTATCAGGTGGCATTTCAAATTGGGCAAAAAGTGTTGGATTTCGTGCAATTTTCTATTTAAAATAATATTTTGTAAAAAATAGGAGTTCTCAAAATTGAAGTTTTGAGAACTCTTTTTAGGTAAAATAGTTGACTTTGTGAAAAAAGCGTTGTATAATAAAACAGTATGTATTTGGCGATGAAGTAAGATGTGGCTACAAATTTAGAATTTTCTGAGTTTGGAGGGAACTCTTATGGAGTATGTCGTGGCTTAGACCAAGGCGGTAAGTTACAAAATAAAAAGCACTTATCCCAAGTGAACGCATACAAGGCTTGGGCTTTTATATTGGTAATAGATGAAACACCAGAGTGCGTTATAACTTCCGACCGAAATGTGGACGAAAAAGTCCAGAAAGAATAGAAGGAGGGAATTTTTAAATGGCAACAAAGAATGAAACTACAGTAACAAGTGAAAAAATCAGAATAAGACTAAAAGCTTATGATTCAGTTGTTTTAGAACAGTCTGCTGAAAAAATAGTAGATACTGCTAAAAAGACAGGAGCTAAAGTATCAGGTCCTATTCCATTACCAACAGAAAAGGAGATAGTTACAATTTTACGTTCTCCACACAAACACAAAGATTCAAGAGAACAATTTGAAATGAGAACACATAAAAGAGTAATTGACATTCTTTATCCAACACAAAAAACAGTTGACAACTTAATGAAAATTGATTTGCCAGCAGGTGTTGACATAGAGATTAAGTTATAGTGTTAATGAGAAGCAAGCAACGCGAAGCTTCGAATGTTACACTTAACTTATGCAATTGAACGCAGTAAAGATTAAGTTAGCTGTACGAAGCGTAGCGAGTTACAGATAACTAAAGATTTATAAAGTGAAATTGTAATCCTTAGAAAAAAACTTTGATTTTGATAAGGATATATCTTAAAAGAAAACAAACAAATCAAACCAAGCTAACTAATAAATAGTTAGCCAATAGTTAGGAGGAAACATAGACAATGAGTAAAACATTAATTGGAAAAAAAGTTGGAATGACTCAAATTTTTGATGAACAAGGAAGAGTAATTCCAGTAACAGCTATTGAAGCTGGACCATGTACAGTAGTACAAGTAAAAACAGTAGAAACTGATGGATACAATGCTATTCAATTAGGTTTCGGAGATGTAAAAGAATATAAAGTAATTAAACCTGTAAAAGGTCATTATACAAAAGTTAATTTAACACCTAAAAAACATTTAAGAGAATTTAGAGTTGATTCTACAGCTGAAGTAAAAGTTGGAGATGAATTAAAAGCTGATACTTTTGTAGCAGGTGATAAGCTTGATATTCAAGGAACTTCAAAAGGAAAAGGATTCCAAGGTGTTATCAAACGTCATGGTCAATCAAGAGGACCTATGGGACATGGTTCTATGTATCATAGAAGACCAGGTTCAATGGGATCAACAACTACACCAGGTAGAGTATTTAAAGGAAAAAGATTACCAGGACATATGGGACATGTAACTGTTACTATTCAAAACTTAGAAGTAGTAAGAGTAGATTTAGACAAAAATGTAGTTTTAGTAAAAGGTAGTGTACCAGGAGCAAATGGATCTATTTTAAAACTAAAAACAAGTGTAAAAAGTAAATAAGGAGGGAAAGACAAATGCCTAAAGTAGATGTATACGATATAGAAGGTAAAAAAGTAAAGACAATTGAACTTAAAGAAGAAGTATTTGGTATTGAACCAAATGAAACAGTAGTACATCATGTTTTAGTAAATTACCTAGCTAATCAAAGACAAGGTACACAAAGTACTAAAACAAGAAGCGAAGTATCTGGTGGTGGAAGAAAACCATGGAGACAAAAAGGTACAGGCCGTGCAAGACAAGGTAGTATCCGTGCACCACACTGGGTAGGTGGAGGTATCGCATTAGGACCAAAACCACGTTCATATAATTACACAGTAAATAAAAAAGAAAGACAATTAGCAATTAAATCATTATTAAGCTCTAAAGTATTAGAGAAAGAATTAGTTGTTGTAGAAAAATTACCATTAAAAGAAATTAAAACAAAAGAAATGGCAAGAGTTCTAAACAACTTAAAAGTAGAAGGAAAAGCAGTTATTCTTTTAGCAGAAAAAGATGAAGTTGTTCAAAAATCAGCAAGAAACATTGAAGGAGTTAAAACACTTCAAGTTGGAACTATCAATGTATATGATTTATTAAAACATAAAAATCTTGTTGTAACAGAAGATACTGTTAAAAAATTAGAGGAGGTGTACGCATAATGAAAGCAGAAGACGTTATCATAGCACCAGTTGTTACTGAAAAAAGTAATGATGGATTACAAGAAGGAAAGTATACCTTTAAAGTAAATAAGAAAGCTACTAAAATTGATATTAGAAATGCAGTAGAAAAACTTTTTGAAGTAAAGGTTTTAAATGTTAACACAATGAGTGTTAAAGGAAAAAATAAAAGAATGGGTAAAACATCAGGAAAAACTCCTGATTGGAAAAAAGCAATTGTTACAATTGATACAAACCCATCAGATGTAAAATATTTATCAAAAGGCGGAAAAGAAGTTAAAGTTTCTAAGAAATATAAAGACAGTATTGAACACTTTATGGGGGCTTAGAAAGAAGGTATAAGATGAAATATCGAGAGAAAACTCGGAAAACAAATAAATATCTGTAATGCGGAACAGGAAAAAGTCCGTAAATAAAAAGAGAAAGAGAGGAAGAAACTTTCAAAAGCGAGTATTGCTAGGAAGATGAGAAAATATTTTTGAGACTATACGAAGGTATGTCGAAAAAAATATTTGCGAAATCGGACAACGCAAGACGAAGGTTTTCAAAGTTTCGTAAATGAAATGGGAACAAAAAGATTCAAACCCTACACACCTTCAAGAAGAAACATGACAGTTTCTACATTTGAAGAAATCACAAAAAAAGAACCAGAAAAATCTCTACTAGCAACTAAAAAGAAAAATGCAGGTAGAAACTCATACGGAAGAATAACAGTAAGACACCAAGGTGGTGGAAATAGACAAAAATATAGAATTATTGATTTCAAGAGAAATAAAGTAGATATGCCAGCAACAGTTATTGGTATCGAATACGATCCAAACAGAAGTGCAAACATCGCATTAATTCAATATGAAGATGGAGAAAAGGCATACATTTTAGCACCAGTAGGATTAAAAGATGGTGATAAAGTAGTATCAGGAGAAAAAGCAGATATTAAACCAGGAAACTGCATGAAAATTGAAAGTATTCCAGTAGGTACTATGATTCACAATATCGAATTAAATCCAGGTCAAGGTGGAAAAATGGTTAGAGCAGCTGGGCAAGAAGCTCAATTAATGGCTAAAGAAGGAAAATATGCACATGTGAGATTACCTTCTGGCGAAATGAGATTAGTTATGGCTGTTTGTAAAGCTACTATTGGTACTGTTGGAAATGCAGACCATGAAAACATTAAAATTGGTAAAGCAGGAAGAACAAGACATATGGGAATTAGACCAACTGTAAGAGGTTCTGTAATGAACCCAGTAGATCACCCTCATGGTGGTGGTGAAGGTAAAGCACCAGTTGGACACGCAGGACCAATGACTCCTTGGGGCAAACCAGCACTAGGATACAAGACAAGAAAGAACCATAAACAAAGCGATAAGCTAATAACAAAAAGAAGAAAATAAAAAATGAAAAGAGGAGAAAGTTAAGTCAGCTGTGCGAAGCAAGCTACAGATGACTTATACAACGAAAAGTTGAAAAGAAGGAGGAAAGATTAATGTCAAGATCAGAGAAAAAGCCACCATTTGTTGCACCAGAATTATTAAAGAGAATTGATGCAATGAATGCAAATGGAAACAAAGAAGTAATTAAAACATGGTCAAGAGCATCTACAATCTATCCACAAATGGTTGGACACACAATCGCTGTTCATGATGGTAGAAAACATGTACCAGTTTATATCACAGAAGAAATGATAGGACATAAATTAGGTGAATTTGCACCAACAAGAACTTTTAAAGGACATTCAGGAGACAAGACAACCACCGCTAAATAGGATAAAAGTTGACGGGGACATATCTTGTCCCTAGAGAGATGACAAAGGGGAAAGATGTGTCCCCAACAAGAACTCAAAAAAGTAGAGGAGGAAGGAAAGATGGAGGAAGTTATCATTCCAACAGCAGAAGCAACTCTAAGATATGCTAGAATTTCAAGCAGAAAAGTAAAAATTGTAGCAGATTTAATTAGAGGAAAAGATATTGATGAAGCTTTAGCAATTGCAAAATATGCTCCAAAAGCATCAAGTGAAATTATAGAGAAATTATTAAAATCAGCAATTGCCAATGCTGAAAACAATCATCATATGGCACATGAAAAACTATATGTTGCAGAAATTTATGCAAATCAAGGTCCAACTCTAAAAAGAATTAGACCAGCTGCAAAAGGTAGTGCAGTAAGAATTAGAAAAAGAACAAGCCATATTACAATCGTGTTAAAAGAGAGAGATTAAGAAAGGAGGACTTAACAAAATGGGACAAAAAGTAGATCCTAACGGATTAAGAGTAGGTGTCATTAAAGAGTGGAATTCTAAATGGTATGCAGATAAGAAAAATTTTGCAGATTACTTAGTAGAAGACCACAAAATCCGTGAATATGTTAAGAAAAAATTATATGTTGCAGGAATTTCAAAAATTGAAATTGAAAGAACTGCTAAGTTCGTAAGAGTAAATGTATATACAGCAAAACCAGGTTTAGTAATTGGTAAAGGTGGAAATCTTGCAGAAGTATTAAAAGCTGAACTTGAAAAAATGATTGGAAAAACAGTAAACTTAAATATTACTGAAGTAAAGAACATTGATGTAGATGCACAATTAGTTGCTGAAAACATTGCAGGACAACTAGAAAGAAGAATTTCTTTTAGAAGAGCTATGAAACAATGTATGCAAAAAACTATGAAGGCAGGTGCTTTAGGAATTAAAACTGCTGTATCTGGAAGATTAGGTGGAGCAGATATGGCAAGAACTGAGTTCTATAAAGAAGGTACCATTCCACTTCAAACTTTAAGAGCAGATATCGAATATGGATTTGCAGAAGCAGATACCACATATGGAAAAATCGGTGTTAAAGTTTGGATTTATAAAGGAGAAGTTCTTCCAACTAAGAAGAAAGTAGTGGAAGGAGGAGACAAATAATGCCATTAATGCCAAAAAGAACAAAATATAGAAAATTACAAAAAGGTAGAGTAAGAGGAAAAGCAACAAGAGGAAATAAAGTATCTGATGGAGAATTCGGATTACAAGCTGGGGAGATTGGTTTGATTACATCTAACCAAATAGAAGCAGCCCGTGTTGCTATGACTCGTTACATTAAAAGAGGTGGAAAGGTTTGGATTAAAATCTTCCCAGACAAACCAATGACTGCAAAACCTATTGGTACTCGTATGGGTAAAGGTAAAGGTGCAGTAGAATATTGGGTAGCAGCTGTTAAACCAGGAAGAGTAATGTTTGAGATTGCAGGTGTTCCAGAAGAAACTGCAAGAGAAGCATTAAGATTAGCTGGAAACAAGTTATCTATTAAATGTAAGTTTGTCAAAAGAGAAACTGCAAGCGAGGTAGGTGATAGTGATGAAGATAAATAAAATCAAAGAAATGTCTTCACCAGATCTAGAAAAAGAATTAGGAGAACTAAAAAATGAATTGTTTAAACTAAGATTTAGTTTAGCAACAAATGGATTAGATAATCCTATGAAAATTAAAGAAGTGAAGAAAGATATAGCAAGAATTAAAACAGTTCTTAAAGAAAGAGAGTTGACTGAAAACAAGTAGTGAAACCCGGTGAGGACACGCAATAAGTTACCCTGCGGGGACACATCCTAACATCATGGAAGAGACCATAGGGAAGAATGTGTCTACGATAGAGAATTTAGAAAGGAGCAAATTATGGAAGAAAGAAATCTTCGTAAAACCATGATTGGTACTGTTGTTTCTGACAAAATGGATAAAACAGTAGTTGTTGCTGTTAAAACTAGTGAAATGAACAAAATGTATGGAAAAATTGAAAAGAAAACATACAAATTAAAAGCTCATGATGAAAACAATTCATGCCAAACAGGTGATAAAGTAAAAGTAATGGAAACAAGACCACTTTCTAAAGATAAGAGATGGAGAGTAGTTGAAGTTTTAGAAAAGGCAGTAATAAAATAAAA
>JAAWNJ010000058.1 GCA_022798895.1 Clostridia bacterium
GCAACACATCAAATGTTAGAAGATTTAAGTTTGATGAGAACACTTCCTAATATGACAGTCATTTCTCCTTCAGATGATACACAAACTAGATGGGCGATAGAAGAAGCTTCTAAAATAGAGGGACCAGTTTATGTTAGATTAGCAAGAATGGCGACCCCTGTTATTTATGATGAAAACCAAACTTTTGAAATTGGCAAAATGATACAATTAGGAGAAGGAACAGATGCTACTGTTTTTGCAACAGGTGTAGAGGTAGCCGAAAGTTTAAAGGCACAAGAAGAATTAGCAAAAGAAGGAATTAACATTCGTGTGATAGATGTTCATACAATTAAGCCAATTGATAAAGAAATGATTATAAAATGTGCAAAGGAAACCAAGAAGATAATTACCATAGAAGATCATAGCATTATTGGAGGACTAGGAAGCACAATTTGTGAAGTATTATCAGAAGAATATCCAACAAAAGTAGTTAGAATGGGAATGAAGGACAAATTCGGAAAATCAGGTAAAGCAGAGCAGTTATTAAAATATTTTAAGCTAGATAGTGAAAGTATTAAACAAGAAGTTAAGTTAGCCGTGAGAAGCGACAGCGAGCTACGGATAACTTATGCAGAAAGGAAATGTAGCGAAGTTAGCCGTGAGAAGTAACAGCGAACTACGGATAACTTATGCAGAAATGTAGTATGGTGAAATTAGCCATACAAAGCGAGTATGTGAGATTGTAATCCTTGATTTTAGTATAAGGGAGTAACAAATGAAAAATGAAGAAGAAAAAATGCATGAATTCATTAAAGATTTCACCAATGCCCATGGCAGTATAAGAAAAGTAAAGGGAATAGACGAAACAGCGAAGGTAATTAAAATTAGCTTAAAAACAGCTATTATTATAGGGATAATTGTGGCTATTATTGTGTCAATTCCAGTTGCTATTATGATATATGATAAAATGTCAATAGTATTTACTAGGGATAAAGAAAGTTATATTACTAAAATTGAGAAAGATTACCGACAAAGATTAGAGATTATAGAAGATAATTCTACCAATAAAGGAAATGGAGCTATTATATTTAAAACGAAAAAAGAGCCAATAGTAGAGTTTAAATCTGTTAAAACAGTGGCAGGTGGAGTAGAAAGCTATTATTTAGAGTATGAAGGAAACGCTTTGAATTATTACATAGAAAATGGGCCAAAGGAAATTTTTAAAGGAATTGAGATAGAGAAAACTATAGGAGGAACCTCTATTAATATATTTAGAAGAGAAGAATTTTATGAGTATAAAGCCTATTTATCTAAAGAAGGATATGAACAAATAGAAGAAGGAGTACATCAATTAGTAGAGTTGAAAAAGTTTATGAAAGAAAAAATAAAGAAGTTTGAAATTCCTTTATACTTAAAAATTGGAGATTATACCAGTGGGTATGATTATAAACAAGAAAAAACAGAAGAAGAGATTATTGAACAAGAAAAGCAAAATTATTATTGGTATCTAAAGAATAAGGGCGAAGATATCAGTTTTATACCAGAAGAAGATTTATTAAAAATTGATAGACCACAAATGCTACATGTTTATATAAATGGAGAAAAATTAGTAAATAAAAAACAAACAGAAGTAGATAAATATTATGCTGAGCAAGATGGAAGAGAATATAAAATAGTGTATATTGTAGCCTACTATAACCAAGATGAAAAATATTATGAAACTGATATTGATGATATTATTCGCAATTGTGACAAATTTCAAATTTTAGAAGATGGAACAAGTGGCTTAAGTGCTAGAGTAAAGTTTTTGTATCAAAATAAAGACTATGAAGTCCATTGGAGAGATAGAAAAGTACATGGAAAGAAGTTGCCTTATGGTGGCAATATAGAATTCTTAGAACAAGTACTAAAGATTAAACTAGAATATGATTATCAAAATAAAAAGGTAAACTTAATCATTCCGTAGAATTGTGAATTCTATGTAAATTTTCAAAAATAGATAAAATATCTGAAAAACAGAATAATTGCGACTTAGAAGCCAAAATTATTCTGTTTTTTCCATAAAAAACTATTGCAAAGAATGCATTTTATTGTTATGATTAAGGAGATATGAAAGAACAATGAAGAAGAATGCAAGATATAGATTAAGGAGTTAACAATGATTGAGTTTAGAAATGTTAGCAAAACATATGATACAGGAACTGAAGCAGTACATAATGCCAACTTTAGAATTGACAAAGGAGACTTTGCCTTTCTAGTAGGAAGCTCTGGTTCAGGAAAATCTACTTTAATTAAGTTAATCTTAAAAGAAGAAGAACCAACAACAGGAAATATCATTATTAATGGAAAAGATACTACTTTTCTAAAGCCTAAAAGAGTTCCATTTTTAAGAAGAAGTATGGGAGTAGTATTTCAAGACTTTAGGCTTTTGCCAGATAGAACAGTTTATGATAATGTAGCTTATGCAATGTATATTGTAAGGTCTACACCAAGACATATTCGTAGACAAGTACCTATGGTATTATCGTTAGTAGGATTAAGTAATAAAGCTAAAATGTATCCAAATGAATTATCAGGAGGAGAACAACAAAGAGTGGCACTAGCAAGAGCGCTAGTAAATAATCCTTCTATGTTAATTGCAGATGAGCCTACAGGAAACTTAGACCCAGAGACTGCTTGGGATATTATGACATTATTAAGCGACATTAATGCAAGAGGAACAACTGTAGTTGTAGCAACACATGCAAAAGATATTGTAGATAAGATGAAGAAAAGAGTTATTCAAATTGAAGAAGGCAATATTATAAGAGATGATAAAAAAGGTGGGTATGACAGTGAGGTATAATATATTTGGTTATTTAATTGGAGAAGGTTTTAGAAACGTATTTAAGAATAAAAAATCTACTATCGCATCTTTAATTATCATGTTTGCAACTATGTTTGTATTCGGAATCTTCTTTATGGTAGAAGAAAATGTAAATCATTTAACGAAAACGGTAGAACAACAACAAGGAATGTCAGTATTTATTTATGACACTGCAACAGAAGCACAGCAAAATGAATTAGCAACTAAAATTAGAAATATGCAATATGTAAATACAGTAACTTTCAAAACAAAAGAAGATGCGCTAGAAGAAGTAAAAAGAATGTTTAAAGACAAGAAAAGTTTAATGTCAACCTATGAAAGAGAAAACCCATTTAAAGCTTCTTTTGTTGTTACTTTAACAGATTTGGAAAAAGCAGATGAAGTGCAAACGCAAATAGAGAATTCTTCTGAAATTATTGCAAATGTAGTAGCACGTTCAGATACAATGGAAACTTTAGTAAAGGTAGCAGATGGAATTAAAATTATTTCAATTGTTATTTTAATAATACTAATTCTAATTTCTATCTTTATTATTACAAATACAATTAAGCTAACAGTACATGCAAGAAGAAAAGAAATTTCAATTATGAAATATGTAGGGGCAACAAATGGTTTTATTAGATGGCCATTTATGGTAGAAGGTATGATTATTGGATTAATTTCAGTACTTATTTCGCTAGTTATACTATGCCCATGCTATACAGCAGTGGCAGGAAGAATTGAAGAATCACTAGTTGCAATAAGAGTAAATATGCCATTATTAACACTTCAAGAAATGTTTGTACCATTATTAATTGTTTACTTAGTATTAGGTATTGGAATTGGTGCTATTGGCAGTGCGATTTCCATGAGAAAATACTTAGATGTATAAGACACAAATCATACAAGGTTATGAAAAGAAAAACTAAGAAATATAATTATTTCTTATGAAAAACACAGGTAAGAGAAAGGATTTTAAGTTGCGTATGAAAAGGAAAATTGTATCTATTATATTAATTTTAGCATTATTACAAGTAGGTTTTACCAATATGGTTATTGCCTATACACAAAGTGATGTAAATGCAACCAAAAACAAAGTAAATCAGGCTACTAAACAACAAAATGCCATTAAGGCAGAAAAAGAAACTATTTTAAATGAAATTGCAGATTTAGAAGATAAGATTAGTGAATATGAAAGTGAATTAGAAGAATTAAATGCAAAAATTAAAAAGTTAGAAGGACAAATTGCAACAAAGGGGAAAGAAATAGAAAAGCTTAAAAAAGAATTTGAAGAAATGGAACAACTTTTAACAGATAGATTAGTAGCTATTTATGAAGAAGGACAAGTGAATTTCCTAGATGTACTTTTATCAGCTGAAAGTATTTGGGACTATATTTCTATGCCTACTAGAATTCAAGAATTGACACAAGCTGATAATGACCAAATGGAGAAAGTAGAAAAACAAAGAATAGAAGTGGAAAAGGCACAAAAACAATTAGAAGAACAAAACACAGAATTAAAAGATGCAAAGAAAACAGCTGAAACAAAGCAAAAACAATTGGTAATTGTAAAAGCAGATAAGCAAAATAAAGCAGCGAATTTAACAGCAGAGCAAAAGAAGTTACAAAGTCAAATTAAAAAATATAATGATGAAATTAAAAAAATGGAAGAAGAAATTGCAAAAGCAGCTCAAGGTTCTAATGGTGGATATGTAGGTAACTTTAATGGAACATTAAGTTGGCCAATTTCTAGGAATTCAACAAATTATAATTACATAACATCTTATTTTGGCAATAGAGATGTACCAGTAGCAGGAGCAACTGCAAATCATGGAGCAATTGATATTGGTGTATATTCAGGAACACCAATCTATGCTTGTGGCGATGGATATGTTATGGTTAGTAGTTCTAATGGAGCAAGAGGAGTTTATGTAATGATAAAGCATGCAGACAACTTGTATACTTTATATCAACATTTAAATTCATCTGCTGTTAGAGTAGGTCAAACAGTAAAAAGAGGAAAATTAATTGCATATAGTGGTAACACAGGAATTAGTTCAGGACCTCACTTGCACTTAGAAGTACGTACTAGCCCATATTATGGAAGCGAAGTAGATCCATTAAAATATATGCATTGGTAATAAGAAAATATAAATGATAAGGAGGGGGAATACGATGTTAAAAAGAAAGTTAATTTGTATTCTCCTTGCTATTATTTTAATTGTAAGCTATTCTATTGTTTCTTTTGCAGCAGATACAAATCAATTGCAAAATGAAACAACGCAAAATAATCAAGTAAATAATACACTTACAACAGAAGAAATGGATGAGTTAAATCAACAAAAAGAGGAAATAGACAGTAAACTAGAAGAAGCAAATCATAAGTTAGAATATGTGCAAGGAGAAATGTCAACTTCTCTTTTAGAAATTCAAAAATTAAGTGATAGAATTTCACAATATGAAAATGAAAACAAACAATTAGCAGAAAAGCTAGCAAAGCTGGAAATCTCAATTGAAGAAAATACAAAGTTATTAGAAACAGTGACAGAAGAATATAATCAAAAAGACCAATTATTAAGAGAAAGATTAGTTATTCTCTATGAAGAGGGAGAATATAGCTTTTTAGATACTCTACTTTCTTCAGAAAGCTTTACTCAAATGTTATCACGTTATTATTACATGCAAGAAATAGCAGAATATGATAATGAATTAATTGAAAAAGTAGCACAACAAAAGAATATCATGGATATTACAAAACAAAAATTAGAAAATGAGACTACTGAGGTTAGAATCTTAAAAGCAAAAGCAGAGCAAAATGAAATGGTTATGAAAAATACAAAAACCATGCATGAAGATTATGTAGCACAATTATCTGAAAAAGAACAAGAGATAAATAATAAGATTAATGAATATAAAGTAGAATACATAAGAGTGCAATTAAAATTAGAAGAAATTGCTACAAACTTTGATGGATTTCAAATTCAATACACAGGTGGCAGTATGTTATGGCCAGTGGCAACTACAGGAACAGTGATAACTTCTAATTATGGTACAAGAGTATATCCAATACAAGGTACAAATGTTGTTACAGATTTCCATTTAGGGTTAGATATTGCCGCGCCAGCAGGATCTTTAATTGTATCAGCATTAGATGGTGTAGTAGTTTATGCTGGATGGTTAGGTTCCTATGGAAATTGTGTTATGGTACAACATGGGGATGGAATTACAACAGTTTATGCTCATGGACAAAAAGTGCTAACAGAAAGAGGAAAAGAAGTTAAACAAGGAGAGCCAATTATGGAAGTTGGTTCAACAGGAAATTCAACAGGTCCACACTGCCATTTTGAAGTGAGAATAGATGGTAAAACAACTGACCCATTACAATTTGTGAAGAAACCATCTGATTAAGTTAATGTTTTTTGATAATAAAAAAGAAAAAATGATAATATAATGTTAATAAACTAAAAAGAAAAGAGAGAAAATAATGGAAAGAAATAATGGACAGAAAGTTTATAAAATAGCAATGTTGGTAATGATTACAATAATCATTACCTCTTTAGTGACTGCGTATGGAACTTATCAATATCTGAATACAAAGGGGTTGCCATCAGCAAGTAATAAAACAAACACAGATTTAAAAGGCTTAGAGTATACTTTAGCAAGATTTAGAAGTGAATTAGAAAAGAAGTATATGGGAGAAATTAAAGATGAGGACTTATTTGATGGAGCAATTAAGGGATATGTAGCAGGTTTAGGAGACCCTTATACAGTATATTATACTAAAGAAGAAATGAAAGAGATTATGCAAGAAACTAATGGCAATTATGTTGGAATTGGTATCTATATGACATTAAATAAGGAGAAAAATGCAATAGAAGTAATTAAACCAATGGAAGATTCACCAGCAGAAGAGGCTGGAATATTACAAGGTGACTTGATTGTGAAAGTAGATGGAGAAGGTTATACAGGAGATAAAATGGATGAGGCATCCAATAGAATTAAGGGTGAAGCTGGAACAAAGGTAAAATTAGAAATTTTGAGAAATGGTGAAACAAAAGAATTTGAAATTACAAGAAAGAAAGTATTAATTAGTCATATTACAACAAAAGTATTAGAGAATAATATTGGATATATTGCTATTTCTGATTTTGATGGTGGATGCGCAGATGAATTTGAAAGTAAATATAAGAAATTACAAGAAAAAGGAATTAATAAATTAATTATTGATATTCGTAACAATGGTGGTGGAATTGTAGATGAAGCAATTAAAATATTAGATATGATAACTGATAAAGGATCTACTCTATTAATTACTAAAGACAAAAAAGATAATGAGGACATTACTAAAGCAAAACAAAATCCCATTATTAAAATGCCAATTGTTGTTTTAACGAATGAGTATTCTGCTAGTGCTTCGGAAATTCTAGCAGGAGCTTTAAAAGATAATGAAAAGGCAACTCTAGTAGGAACGACTACTTATGGAAAAGGAGTTATTCAAGAACTACATCAATTAACAGATGGAAGTGGTTTGAAAATTACAACGAATGAATATTTTACTCCAAAAAGAAATGCGATTAATAAAATTGGAATTGAACCTGATGTAGAAATTGATTTATCAGATAAGGCAAAGGCAAGCGCAAATTTGAAAGATGAGGATGATAATCAATTACAAAAGGCAATAGAAGTGCTTAAAACAAAATAATTAGTTTATCCAATGTATATGCATGATTGTCCTTGTTAGACGTTGTTTTCCTAATAACAATTTTAAATATGAGAAAACAACGTCAGGCGCTCGTAAACTCGCCTTGCGCGACCTACACTTATGCAATATACATTGGATTAGACAATTAATAGTTATTTTTTATAAAAAAATAGGAAAAATGTCTTGACATTTTTTTGGAAATTTAGTATACTTAGAAAGTCAAAGGAAATGGGCGCATAGCTCAGCTGGGAGAGCATCTGCCTTACAAGCAGGAGGTCATAGGTTCGAGCCCTATTGCGCCCACCATTTCTATTTTTTTTGAAAATTTGGCATAAGAAGTACATACCAGTAAATAGTTATTTACGGCCTGGTAGTTCAGTTGGTTAGAACGCTAGCCTGTCACGCTAGAGGTCGACGGTTCGAGCCCGTTCCAGGTCGCCATTTTTTATTTATTATTTGCCTTTATAGCTCAGTTGGTAGAGCAAAGGACTGAAAATCCTTGTGTCCCTGGTTCGATTCCAGGTGAAGGCACCAAACAAAAAAGCGAACAGAAAATTACCAAGTTTTCTGTAACATCTAAAAAATGTATTTGTTAGGCAGTAGCAAGTACATTTTTTATTTTGTCTGTAGATAAAACATTAGATATTGCATTTGCACTTTCGTTCATACTATTAGAATCTAAATGTGTATAGATGTTTGCAGTAGTGTTATAATTAGAATGTCCTAACCATACTTGAATTTGTTTCATATTGATTCCTTTAGCAAGTAATAAACTTGCACAAGTATGTCTTAAATCGTGAAAACGAATTATTCTTAAACCATTCTTTTTTAATAATTTTGTAAAAGCATGTGATACATAATCGGGATTTAATAAAGTTCCCATATTATTTACACATATATAATCTAAATATTCTTGATTATAACTATTACCACAAATTATTTTATTTTGTTCTTGTTTTTCTTTTAGTTCTAATAAGTAGTTTTCAACTACTGGTAACAAAGGCAAAGTTCTTGTGCTAGATTTTGTTTTAGTTTTATCTTTTTTTACTAACTTATTAGAATGATTAGAACTTATTTGTGTTACTGTATGATTTATTAGTATAGTTTTATTTGTAAAGTCTATTGCACTCCATTTTAAACCAACAACTTCACTTCTTCTTAATCCATAAAAACAACTTAAAATAACTGGTGTTTCTAGTTTTGTATTTTCAATTATTTTTAAGAGTTTTAATATTTCTTCACTGGTATAATGTTTTGCATTATATGGATCAATTTTTGGTAATTCTACTTTATCAGCAGGATTAGAAATAATTACATCTGTTTTTACTGCATATTGTAAAGCCTTTCTAATATTTGCATGATAATGTTTAACAGTATTCCCAGAAAGTCTATTGTCAATTAAATACTGGTAGAAGTCTTAAATATCTTGTGCTTTTATATTTTGTAATATTACTTTTTTATTTTCAAAATAAGTTGTCATTCTTCCATTTATTAATTTTTCATAACCACAATAAGTTGTTTCTTCAACAGATGACCTAATTATCTTTAGCCACTTTAGAAAAGAAAATGCTTGATATTATGAAAAGGGTATTTGAAGATAGTTCTTATGAACTAATTGAAATACAAGAAAATTTTAGAAAATGTGTAGATCAAGTTTATAATCTTAATGGAATAAAAGGATTAGAAGAAGCAAGTGCCAATTCAAAGTTTATAGCAAATATAATCAAACATGAAAGTGATGTATATAGATATTCTAGTAAAATTGAAGTATTTTTAGATAGCTATGCAAGTAAAGATAATGACTATCACGAAGAAAGCTATAAAAGTTTAGTAGAGAAATTAGAAAATGATACATTATCAATCAAAAAGCATAACATTTATACAAGCGAAAAGTTAAGCAATATCTTATATGTAGTATTAGAACAAATAGTACAAGCACCAAACCTACCTATAAAACAATGTCAAAATTGTGGTAAATACTTTATACCTAGTTCAAGACAAGATGAAGTATATTGCGAATTTCCAGATGAAAAAGGAAAGACTTGTAAAGAAAAAGGTGCATTAGAAACCTATAAGAAGAATCTGGAAAATGTACCTGCCTTATTAGAATATAGAAGAAGTTATCAAAAGAAAATTATGATAGTTTCAAGAAATAAGGATAATAAGCAATTAAAGAAAGATTTTGACAAATGGAAGAAAGAAGCCCAAGCAAAAATCAAACTATTCAAGCAAGGCAAATTAGAAGAAGAAAAACTATATAATTGGATGCTTGAAAATAAATAGGAAATAAGGTTACTTAAAAAAGTAAATTCTGGGTAATAGGAATTTAGTGTGTAAAGGAGAAAATTCAGAAATATCAATGAGAATTTTCTCTTTTTCATATACAAAATCTGTAAAAATATGGTATCATATTAATAGAATTAAGGAAAAATTAAAAAGAATGCATAACAAATCAATCATACCTTTTTGATAAGATGCTGTTGGATTGCAATAGAATATTCTAGTTCTTCCAATTCCTTCACTATTGAATTCTAAATTTAATGGTGCTGAA
>JAAWNJ010000059.1 GCA_022798895.1 Clostridia bacterium
AATTTTTGAATTTCTGAAATTAAGGAATTGACTCCTTCGTCATTTGTATATGCAGGGAAATTCATTCTTCTTGATAAATCTGCATATTTTTGGTCTGCTATAAAATATTCATATTTAGGGAATGATACAAATTTACTTGGCATTTTGCTATTATAACGAACTACATATGGTAGCAATATTGCATTAATTCTTCCATGTGGCATATGGAATTCTGCTCCTATCTTATGTGCTAAAGAATGATTAATTCCTAAAAATGCATTTGTAAATGCCATTCCTGCAATTGTACTTGCATTATGCATTTTTTCTCTTGCAAAGCTATTATCTCCATGGTTATATGCTTCTCTTAAATTCTTAAATACTAACTCTACTGCCTTTTCCGCTAAACCATCTGTATAATCTGATGCCATATTAGAAACATAGGCTTCAATAGCATGTGTTAGCACATCCATACCTGTATCTGCTGTAATGGTTTGTGGTAAACTCATTACCAAGTCTGGATCTATAATAGCTACATCTGGTGTTAATTCATAATCTGCTAATGGATATTTCTTATTATTCACTTTATCAGAAATAACTGCAAACGATGTTACTTCAGAACCTGTTCCAGAAGTTGTTGGAATAGCTACCATTTTTGACTTATTTCCTAAACTTGGGAATTTATACGTACGTTTACGAATATCCATAAATTTCAGTTTCATACCTTCTGCGTCTGCTTCTGGGTGTTCATAGAATAACCACATTCCCTTTGCTGCATCAATCGCACTTCCTCCACCTAATGCAATAATTACATCTGGGTTAAAGCTTCTCATCATTTCTACTCCTCTATATACTGTATCAAATGATGGGTCTGATTCTACATCTGAAAAGATTTGTGAATGTACATATTCTTTTCTTTTTCTTAAATGATATAAGATTTTATCTACATAACCAAATTTCACCATTCCTGGGTCTGTAACAATAAATGCTCTTGAGATATTTGGCATTTTTTCTAAGTATTGAATAGAACCTGCTTCAAAATAGATTTTGTCAGGAATTTTGAACCATTGCATATTAACTCTCCTTTTTGCTACTCTTTTTACATTTACTAGATTAACACTTGATACATTTGCTGTTGTTGAGTTTCCGCCAAAGGTCCCACATCCTAGTGTCAATGATGGCATATTGGTATTATAAATATCACCAATTGCACCATGTGTGGATGGAGAATTGACAATAATTCTTCCTACTTTTACTTTTTCTGAAAATTTGCGGATGGTTTCTTTATCTTCTGAATGGATAACTGCTGAATGTCCTAGTCCTCCAAATTCAATAAGCTTTTCAGCAAGTTCAATTCCTTCTTCTGCACCTTTTACAATATAATAAGCAAGAACTGGACTTAACTTTTCCTTAGAGAATGGATATTCAATTCCTACTCCATTTTCCTTCAATACTAATACTTTTGTATCTTCTGGTACTTCTATTCCAGCTCCTTTGGCAATATCATAAGGACTTTTCCCTACGATATCTGCATTTAGGGCACAGCCTTTTTCTTCAATAAACATACTATCTCTTAATTTCTGTGTTTGTTCTGCGCTTAAAAAATAGCAACCTGATTCTTTCATTAATTTTTCAAATTCTTTGCTAATTTCTTTGTCAACAATAACAGATTGTTCAGAAGCACAAATCATACCATTGTCAAATGATTTTGAAAGCACTAAGTCATTAACAGAAGTCTTAAGTTTTGCTGTTTTATCAATGTAGCAAGGAACATTTCCAGGTCCTACACCTAATGCTGGCTTTCCACAAGAGTATGCTGATTTTACCATTCCACTTCCACCTGTTGCTAAAATCAGATTAACATCTGGGTGGTTCATTAAAAGTGTTGTTGCTGTAATAGATGGTTCTGGCACCCATAAAATACAATCTTCTGGTGCACCAGCTTTGACTGCTGCATCTCTTAAAATTTCTGCTGCTCTACTACTGCTTTTTTGTGCTGATGGGTGAAATCCAAAAATGATAACATTTCTTGTTTTTGCTGCAATAATAGATTTAAACATAGTAGTAGATGTTGGGTTTGTTACTGGTGTAACACCTGCTATAATACCAATTGGTTCTGCAATTTCTTCATATCCTTCTTCTTCATTTTCAGAAATAACACCAACTGTTTTATCATATTTAATACTGTGATAAATATATTCTGTTGCAAACATGTTCTTTGTAATTTTATCTTCATAAATACCACGACCTGTTTCTTCAACTGCCATTTTAGCAAGTTCCATATGGTGTTCTAAACCTGCCATAGACATTTGTTTAATGATTTCATCTACTTGTTCTTGGTCCAATTTCAAATATTCTTCTGATGCTTTTTTGGCTCTTTCTACTAGACCATTAATCATATCTTGAATACGATTTTTCTCTTCTTCACTAATTTCTTTTGCCATTTTCTTATCTCCTTTTTAAAATTTGTAATCTTTGTTTGTTAAATAATTTATAATATAAGTGTAGACCGCGCAAGGCGAGGCTTTAGCCGAGCGCCTTCTGTTGCTTTCTTCAATTCGCATTTAGCATACTGAAAGCAACAGACAACAAGGTCTAACGTATTATAAATTATTTAATAAAATTTAAACAAATTTTATATCTTTTGTTTTATTATTTCCATTGTTTCCTATTATATACTAACAACTTTTTATTGTAAATGATTTTTTTCAATTTTGCAATTCTACATAAAATATGGTATAATATTGTTATTCGTATACTTTGTGTATGCAAAAAAATCCTTGGCTACACAGAGCAGGAAGATACTGAGCTACTTGAATTCCTCAAAGATATCATAAATTAATGGTATCATAAGGGACGTAGGATATTATATTCTGCGTCCCTTGTAATTTTTATTTAACTCTTTTGCTTTCACAAGCTTCTATTTCGTCTCGAATTGCCTTAGCTACAAATTGGTTTAGCGAAATATTAAAACTTTCTGCAAATAATGTAGCTTTTCTGTGTAATTCTGGCTCTATACGTACATTAAAACTCCCTTTATATTGTTTTTCTGGTATAGAATTAGTCCCTTTACAAGTCTCTAAATAGCTATCTATTGCATCTTGAAAATCCTTTTTTAGTTCTTCAACATTATCCCCTTCAAATGAAATACTAGCATGTTCCAACCCATCTATTGAACCACAAAAACATTCATCTTCATCACTATATTTAATCTTTGCCCAATATCCTTTGTACGTCATTATATTATCCATTTCTACCTCTCCCTTCTCTGCATAAACCAATTCCTATTAATATATTTTTTATTTGGTATGGTTTTAATATATTTCCTGTATTGTGTGGTTTATGTAATTCTATAGTCACATCACATCTTTCATTTTTAAATTTTACTCTTGAATCAGAAGTCTTACCTTTATTATATTCTATAAATCCAAGTTGTTCTAACAAAGTTTTTAATTCTTGATAGGTAAAATCTTTTGGTTTGCTATATAGCCTTGTTAATAGTTTTTCTATCTTACTCATATATTATACTCCTTCTCTTGATTTTTTGCAACTAATAAATAGTTGCAAACTTTAAGTTCTCATTTCCTTACTCTTTGCTTGTTTCATCTCTTCTATATGTGTTCTATGGATATTCCTTTATTTTCTTTTTTACCTTCAAATTTCCGCCTACTACTAATAGTTATAGTAATCTCTCCACTTTCATCTGTCCTATAAATTCTACTTCCGCAAATTATTCAAGTTATCCAATGTCACTTGACTTGGATGTCCAAACATATTCTTTTCTCCAACTCCTATTAATGCAATTTCTGGCTTTACCAATTCTAAAAACTCTCTCATAGAGGATGTCTTCGAACCGATGATGTGCTACTTTTAAGATATTTGCTTGCAATTCATTTGTATCTTGATACATCTGTATCAACTGTTTTTCTGCTATTTTCTCTATATCTCCTGTAAG
This sequence comes from Clostridia bacterium, assembly GCA_022798895.1. GTDB lineage: Bacteria > Bacillota > Clostridia > TANB77 > CAG-508 > CAG-273. The sequence continues at coordinate 3,932 of JAAWNJ010000059.1, forward strand.
CAATAAACTAAATTCTTTAGCTTGTTTTGGCTGATATATAAACTTTGCTACCAATGAATTGTTATTTAATACATTTTCCTTAATAAGTTCCTGTTTTGGAAAAAGAATCGACAAATAACATTTTTTATCTAGGTTAATCTTATCTCCTGCTTGTACTGATATCACTTTTACGTTCCTTGCTTTGGCTATTTTCAGAAACTGTATATAATTATTGGACTTCTCACCTTGCTTACTAATAACAGCATTTTTTACCTCTAGCTTTTCCATTACACTTAACAGCCCTTGACAATGGTCACTATCAAAATGAGAAAAAATCATATAATCAATGTTCATAATCCCTTTATCTAATAAATAGGGAATTACAGTCTTTTCTCCTACATCAAAACTACCAGTTTCGCTTCCCCCACCATCTATCAATATGGTTTTGCGAGACGGCGTTTGAATTAACATACTATCTCCTTGCCCCACATCAATAAAGGAAATGGTTAATTTGTTATCAGGAATGATTCGTAAAATAGAGGGAAAAATGATAAGAAGAAGCAACATTGTTATCATAACTTTTCGATATTTAAGCATAAATGGATATTTTAAAAATAATTTAGCTTTATGAAAAAAGACACCTATTAGAACTAGATAATATAACAGAATTTGCCATATTTTAGGCGTTGGAACTAAAATCTGTGAAAAGGGTAAATTACTTGAAACTTGTGCTATCCATATAAGTATTTGTAAAACAGAATATAAAAGCAAAGAAATTAACTTTGCTAGAGGTAATATCAAAAGCGATATCATAAATATCATTCCTAAAATCAAGCTAATCCCTAAAATAGAGCTTGCCAATAAATTAGAAATGAAAAAAGTAAGTGAAATTGTATTAAAGTAATACATCATAATAGGAATAATAACTAAATTAGCAGATAAAGTAACCATACACATTTCTTTTACTTTGTGTAATGTCTTTTCTACTAGTACTCCCCTTTTACTCGTAAACTTTTCTTTTTTAGTATCATCTTTCATTCTTTGTAACTTCTTAGAAAAAACTACTATTCCAATAGTTCCACCAAAAGAGAGCTGAAATCCAATCTCTAATAAAGCATATGGATTTATGAGAAGAATGATAAAACTACTCATTGCTAAATTTTGATAAGTATCTGATTTTCTAAATAAGATACTTGCTAACAATTGTAAAATCACCATAATACAACTTCTAGTAACAGATGGAGTAAATTCTGTTAAGGCCATAAAGAAAATGAAAAAGAGAATTAAAATGCCCTTTCCCCACCTTTTATGAAGTTTTAACTTTTGAATAAAAGTAGTTATCCCTAGTAAAATATATGAAACATGAGCACCTGAAATAGCTAGCATATGGGATAAACTACTTTTTCGAAACGTCTCTTGTATATCTTCTGATAATTGCATTTTCTCACCTATCAATAGTCCTGTACACAAATTAGCAATATCTTTTGGCAAAATTCTTCTTACTTTTGCTACTATATTTTGTCTAATATCATGTATAGCTCTTGCAACCACACCAGTCTGATTTTTACCTACCACCTTTATTTCCTCTGCTTTTATCGTAGTTATTCCTGCTATCCCCTTTGTTTTAAGGTATTTGCTATAATCAAATCCTCCTTCATTTCTAGCTTCCTCTGGCTGTTCATAAATTCCCTTAAAGTAGACCATATCTCCATATTCCAATAAAATCTTCTTTTCTTTTTGCCTTTTTACATTTAACACCATTTTAAAGTTTTGCTTTTTATCTTGTCCCTTTATCTTTATTACTTGAATATGGTAAACATCTTTATACTCCTTTTCTATCCTATCTTTGATAACAATTGCTTGTACTTCAACTTCCTTTCGAGCATATTTCTGATTTATGTTTGCATAGTTATTTTCTTGTAAGTAAATATGACTATAAAATAGGATAAAACTAATTAAAAATATAGCAAGAACTTTTCCTTTCTTTTTTATAAGCTTTGTAAAAAGTAATATCATGAATAAAATAAAAAACATGACAAAAAGAGCTATACCTTTAAAGTATAGCCCCACCATAATTCCTAATATTCCACCTATAGTAGCAATACAAAATGGTCTCACTTTTCCACCTTTCTATTGCCCCCTAGTTATTTAATTCTTTTTTATCTCTATTCTATATCACTGAATGATTCTTAGTGCTCCACAGAATCTGCCTTTATACATTCCATTCAAATCTGAAATGTTTACCTTCATAACTGTACTATCAGCATGAATAAATTTCCCATCACTAATATAAATTCCACAATGCCCACATGGTGCACCTGTTACATAATCAGTTAAGTATACAATATCTCCCATTTTCAAATCACTTTGTTTGGTAATTTTCTTACCTTTCCCACTATTATATTGCGATACTGTATAATGAGGAAGACTTACTCCAAAATGCTTATACACATACATCGTAAATCCTGAGCAGTCAAAAGTTCCATTAGAACCATCTCCACCCCATACATATTTATGACCTAAATATTTTTTCGCATAAGCAACTACATCTGTCCCTTTTATACTACTAGAAGTTGTATTGTTACTGATTATATTTTTATTACTATTGGTTGTGGTAGTTTTATTTGCCGTTTTTGTAGCAGTGGTGGTAGTTTCTTCCTTTTTATTTTCTGCACTTTCTTTGCTACTTCTAGAATCTGTTAAGCTTCTATTCGTAATTTTAGCTGTATCTGACACATAATCTTTTGAAATGTAACCTGTGTCATTTCCTGATTTCACTTTATACCATTTTCCTTGTTCTCCTAAAATGGTAACTTGCGCATTTAACTTTAATGTTTTAATAATAGAATAACTTGTTCCTGCACCTTTTCTCATATTAACTTCTTCTTCACTAATATAGCCTACCTTTTCTGTTTTATTATCCTCTTTTTGAGAAGTTGAAGAATCTGCTGGCTTAGAATTTACTTGTGTAGTAGTTTTCGCATCTTCTAAACTAGTTGTTCTAACCCATCCGCTTATCTCATCTGTTTGAATATATGACCATCCTGCTGTTTCTGTCAGTATAAGAACTGTGTCAGAAGTCTTTGCATTTCCTATATCACTTGCATGAACCAATGGCAAAATTTTAATTGTACTATTTTGTTTTAGTTTCTTATTCACTGGTTGTGTGCTACTTGTTTGAGTTGTATCTCCTTCATTATCTGCTTGGTTATTTGTTTCTGCATTACTCTGACTATTTGTTGTTTGATTTGTTTGTTCATTGTTAGTTTGTGTACTATTATTTTGATTTCCATTAGTATTTTGAGTTGTAATATTATTTTGTGTATTTGTTGTATTAGAATTACTTTGATTATTAGAAACTTTTCCTTGTAGTTTTGCGTAATCTTTACTAACATAGCCTGTGTAATTCTTGTATTTTATTTGATACCAATTACCTTTTTCTCCAATATATTCACATTCTACATCTTCTGATAATCTAGCAACAACGCTTGATTCTGTAGATGCTTCTTTTCTAATGTTTACTACTTCTCCTGTAATCTTTACAGTAGCTGCATTTGTATATGTTGAAATCGTTAATAATACCACAACTGTAAGAGTTCCTGTAAGTAATACTTTTTTTAAATTCTTCATTTGATAAGAATCTCTCCTTTTTCTTTTTATCTTTCTTATGGGTATTCATTTCTTATCCTTTGTTACAGTTAATAGTATATAATTAATGACTAAAAAAGTCAATTACTTTTATATCATACATAATATGGATTTGGTTTAAATAGTAATGATATAAAATCAATTAACACACCTATTCCAAATAATCCACCTGTAAAAATATATACTATACCTAAAAGAATTTTTCCTTCATAAAATTTATGAACTCCTATTATTCCAAAGAAAAAGCATAATAGCAATGCAATCCATTTATTTTTCATTCTTTCATTTTACTCCTTTTTTTATTCTATAGAAACAGTATATTACAAAATATGACAAAAAGCAAGGTATTATAATTTCTTGTAATCCTTGCTTTTTCTAAATATAATCTTATTCATATATATTCTTCCTATGTCCCACCTCTAATACGAGTACTATAATCTCTTGTTCTTGTATCTCACAAATTACTCTATAATCGCCTATTCTATATCTCCATTGCCCCGATTTATTCTCTACTAATCCCTTTCCATGTACCCTTGGATTTTCACACCCCTCAATATTCTTTTCTAACCAACCGAATAATTAATGCCGCTGTGTACTTATCTATTTTTTTTAGTTGTTTTTTTGCTTTTTCTGTAAATACAATTCTATATTGCACTATAGCTCCAACTCCTTTTTTACTTCTTCCATTGTATATGTTTTAGGATTTTTCTTATAATCTTCCATTGCTTTTTTATAACACTCTAAATCATATTCATCTTCTATTTTCTCTAATACCGCATTTCTTATCAAATCTGATAAAGAAATGTTATTCATCTCAGCATAGGCTTTTATCAATTCTGTATCTTTATCGCTTAATCTTACCGAAATAGTCATCCCTATCAACTCCCTTCTGTTATTATTGTACTACATTGTATTACGTTTTGTCAATATTGTTATCACTATTTTAAGTAAAACTTTGCAATTTTATGCTTTTTCTATTGATAATCGCTCATATTTGATATTTATGTAAATTTGTGCTATAATTATTCTATCACTGTAATGTGAAACTTTATTTCGTTGGAGGAATTTATATGGATAAAGCATATTCTCGGGTAATTGTAGTAATCATTGTTATGTACCTTTTTGTTCTGGTAAAACTGCTTTTTAATAAACGCATTAAAAATCCACAGTTGATTGACAATATTGGTAGAGTCATTATGGTTGCTTGCCTTATCTGGTATTTTCTTATTCCTTAGCCAACAAAAGTAGTAGGTATTGATACCTACTACTTTTTTATATTTCAAGTTATATCTTATTCAATAACTTCTGATACTACACCTGAACCTACTGTACGTCCACCTTCACGAATAGCGAATCTTAATCCGTTTTCGATAGCGATTGGAGTAATAAGTTCGATAGTCATATCTACGTTATCTCCTGGCATAACCATTTCTGTTCCAGCTTGTAAATCAATAACACCTGTAACGTCTGTTGTTCTGAAATAGAATTGTGGTCTATATCCATTGAAGAATGGTGTATGACGTCCACCTTCTTCTTTTGTTAGAACGTATACTTGAGCTTTGAATTTTGTATGTGGATGAATTGTTCCAGGTTTTGCTAATACTTGACCTCTTTCAACTTCATCTCTTTGAGTTCCTCTTAATAGAACACCAATGTTGTCTCCAGCTTCTGCTTGATCCATTGTTTTTCTAAACATTTCAACACCAGTAACAACTGTTTTAGCAGATTCTTTTGAAAGACCTACGATTTCAACTTCGTCTTGTAATTTTACTTGTCCTCTTTCAACTCTACCAGTAACAACTGTACCTCTACCACTGATTGTCATAACGTCTTCGATTGGCATTAAGAATGGTTGATCAATTGGTCTTTCAGGTGTTGGGATATAGCTATCAACTGCATCCATTAATTCTTTCATTGGAGCATATACAGGATCATTAGGATCTGTAGATGAACTCTCTAATACTTTTAATGAAGAACCTTTAACGATTGGAATTTCGTCTCCTGGGAAATCATAGCTTGATAATAAGTCTCTAACTTCCATTTCAACTAATTCTAATAATTCAGGATCATCAACCATATCGCATTTATTTAAGTAAACAACGATATATTTAACACCTACTTGTCTAGCTAACAAGATATGCTCTCTTGTTTGAGGCATTGGTCCATCAGCTGCAGATACTACTAAGATAGCCCCATCCATTTGTGCAGCACCAGTAATCATGTTCTTTACGTAGTCAGCGTGTCCTGGGCAGTCAACGTGTGCATAGTGTCTGTTATCTGTTTCGTATTCAACGTGAGCTGTGTTAATTGTAATTCCTCTTTCTCTTTCTTCTGGAGCACCGTCGATTTGATCGTATGCTTCATAATTAGCTTTTCCTAATAAATTTAGGTATTTTGTAATAGCTGCTGTTGTTGTTGTTTTACCATGGTCAACGTGTCCGATTGTACCAATGTTAACGTGTGGTTTTGTTCTTTCAAATTTTGCTTTAGCCATTTAAATTTTCCTCCT
>JAAWNJ010000060.1 GCA_022798895.1 Clostridia bacterium
CTTTTTTTATAAAAAAAGAAAGTATAGCGATGTGGTAGTGCTATACTTCCTTTTCGGTTATCTAAACCTCATCTTGCTCTTGACTATTTGATGTGTTGTCTTTGACTTCATCAGCTTTTGACTGATTTGCCTTTTCATCTTTTTGTAACAACATTTCAATCAAATGCCAAATTAACTCTGGGTAGTTCATTGTGTAAAACCTCCTTTCGCAAAGATTTCCTTTGAAAAGGATGTTTACATTATACTTGATTTCTATTTTAAAAACAATATTAAATTACGTTTTATTACTTTTTCTAATAAATTTCTTATTCTCCAGTTTTTTTAATCCTTTAATTTTTTTATAATTATAATCAGTATTTCTATAATTTATTAAAGGGATTGTCCAATTTTCTTTGAATTTTTTAAGCATATCTGTTATAGGAGTAGTTACAGCAGATGTTATTTGCTTAAAAGACTCAGTCATCATATTTGAAATGCTTCTACTTATTGCGGTAAGACTTTCCTGAAAGGTTTCTAATGCCTTATGTAATTCATCACTTACATATTGTACATTTAGTTCTTGAAAATCTATATTCATTACGATTTTTAAAGCTTTATTTATTTGCTTGTTTAGAATTTTTAAAAGATTTAAGCATTCCTCGTAATGTTCTTTTCTAAAAAACTTGCAATGAGCAATGCTATTTCGTAATATTCTTAATTGATTTATCGAATCTTCAATATTTGGTACTTCTCCAATTTGTGGCAAAAATAGTCTGTCCCAGTCAGATTTTGGCCTAATATTATCTATACAATCAATTAACTCTTTTGAAGGTAAACTATTATCATTTATTTTCTCCATCAAATTTAACTTGTCCTTCTCATCATCTACTAACCATTTGGGAGTAAATAAAAGTTCAATTATTCCATTATAATCTAATTCATATAATGCTTGTTTTATCTTTTCTATACTTATTGACTCTGAATATATAGATTTATCTGTTTTTACTTTTGATTTTAAGTTAGCACTAAAATTTCTATCATAGTAATTTATTCCGTAATGAAAAGTATATATATCAAATAATAATTCTTTTAACTTTCTCTCAAAATTATTCAATTTTCTGTATATTTTATTACAATAAAACTCTGAAATACAATCATAAGAAGTAATAACAATATAATTATTTCCTATAATATTGTTGACTTTTTCATCAATTAATTCCATATTGTGTACATTATTTATTTTGGCATTTATATTCAAATAAGAGAGTTTTTGCTTTGAATATTGCTTTATACTAAAAATGATTTTTGACTCATTGATAGAAAATGTCCCATCCCAATGACTTCTAAACATTTCTTCATCTTTATTACTTATCTTATTTACTTTAACTTCTTCAAAGTTTTTTTCAATTAACATTAATGGTGATGATGGAATAATAATAACATTTTCATCTTTATTTTTATGTTTATTGATATTATTCTTTTTTATAAGTATATACTCCATTTTCATACTAATTTGCTCCATTCAATAATTGGCTATCATATTATTACTTATTTTCTTCCATCCACTCATACAAAGCCTCTGCACCTAGCTTGCCTTGCTTGAATAGTTTTATCTTTGCTTGTGCCTCTTTTTTCCACTTATCGAAATTTTTCTTTAGTTGCTTACTTTCTTTATTCCTATAAACCATCATAACTTTCTGCTGATATGTTCTTCTATAAAGAAGTAGTGCTGGAGTATTCTCCAAATTCTTCTTATAAGTTTCATTTGCTCCATTATCTCTACAAGTTAGGCTACCATCAACATTCTCTAAATCACAGTAAATTTCATTTTGTCTAAAGGTTGGTATAAAATATCTACCACAATTTTGGCAAACTTTAATTGGCAAATTTTCTTGCTTGACAAGTTGCTCTAATATAGTAAAACAAATACTTCTTAGCTTTGTACTTGTATATACATTATGCAACTCTAAGTTTGGATCTTTATTTTCAATATCTTTTATCAAGTCCTCCATACTTTCGTTATGATGATGGTTGTGTATGTTTATATAATTGTCTAAAATAACTTCAATATCTTGAGAATAAGTATAAATATCATTTTTTATAGTATAAGCCACAAACTTTGAATAAGAAGAATGGTCTAACAATTCTTCGTTTCCATTTAAGTTATATACAAAATCTACACATTTTCTAAAATTATTTTGCCATTCTAGTAAATCATCAAGACTGGTATTATAAATATCTTCCAACATATCCATAAATTCTACATCTGTGATATACTCATCATTTTTAGAATATAGAGAAGGCACATATTCCTTGATAAGTTCAAAACCATAAGCATAGAAAAATGTATTATAGGCAGATGTAAAAGAAGAGAAGTCAGCATTTAAAAATCTTATTAGTAACATTCCTATACTTTCAGCATAATGAATGTAAATAGTGGATGGTTGCCTCATAATTTCTCTTTTTCTATTCGATTTGGTTTTAGAAATATCTTTTACTAACTTTAAATCTACTTTGGTTTCATCATTCTTTCTTCTAGTATTTGACACATTATATAGATACAGTGGAGTAGCATAGTATTCTTCTTTTTCTTTCATATCAAACCAAATATAGAAATCTTCTAACACATAAGTACGAGGTAATTCTCTCATTTTTTAATCTCCTATATCAAAATGTAAAAAATCTTAAAATATTTTTAAAATTGTATTGACGAATAAATGTTACGGTCGTATAATAACAATATCAAATTTATTTGTGAGATTTTTCACAACATAATAATACAATAACTAACAAGAAATGTCAATAGACAAATTGAGCTATTATCTAGAATGAAATAGAGTATAAATAGTTTATAGGATAGTTGTATCCAAAATCTTGTAAACAAAAAGTTAACCAAAGAATTTACAGTAGGTAAAAAGGCAAAGGAGGCGAAGAATGGATACTAAAGAACAGATTTTAGACTTATACTATAATAAACATTTAAAGCAAAATGAGATTGCTAAACTAGTAGGAAAAAGCAATCCATATATTTCAAAAATTGTAAAGTCAGACAATAGGAGCAAAACGGAAAAAGAAAATCGTAAAACTGAAAATGCAGAAAAAAGAAGACAATATTTGAAAGATTACTTTACAAGTTATGAAAGACCAAAAAAGGAAAAAGAAAATTTGTATGAACAATTGAAAGTATTACATGAACAGGATACAAAAGAATTGTCCTACAAGAACAGCAATATTTCAGCTTATGTTTTTCGACAATGGAATCCTAATGCTTATCACAGAGATAGCAAAGGAAATATGCGTATAGATAGAAACTTAAAAACAAGTTGCGATGTCCCAAAGTTAATTAATATGAATATTCAAGTACCAACACAAAAATGTAAGAAACGATGTATTTGTAGTTATTAATAGATTTATTAGAGTTACTTAATAAATCTTTTTTTATTGTGAAATTTTAGGAAAGGAGGATTAGCCAATATGAATAATATTAAGGAATGTTATGATGTAATGTTTAAAGATTATCCAGATTTATTAAATATTACACAAATGAAAAATATGCTAGGGATTGGAGTCACGCTAGCATATAGATTATTAAGACAAAATACTATAAAAGCAAAGAAAGTTGGCAGAGAATATAAAATTCCTAAAGTTAATGTTATCAAATATATGATAGCAGACCAATAGGAATTTTTTTATTATTGTGATACAATACAACCAATATCAATAATAAGTTAAATATAAACTGTTACAACAGAAAGGAGTAAAATGATAACAGGTAGCTTACAGAAAAAGAAAGGTCTTTATTATGCCGTTTTAAATTTATATGATGACTATGGGAAAAGAAAGCCCAAATGGATTCCTACAGGTTATACGATAAAAGGAAACAAGAAAAAGGCTGAAGAAAAATTAGAACAATTTAAAATGGAATACGAACAAAAATCAAAAATACAGTTAAGAGATCCAAATATATATGAGAAATACAGAAATATTTTATTTTGTGATTATATGTTAGAATGGCTAGAAAGACAAAAAGGAAAAGTAGAGAAAACCACCTATATAGGCTATGAACAAGTGATTAAAGGTAGATTATATAAATACTTTAAAGCAAAGAAAATCAAATTAGTTGATTTGAAGCCAAAACACATTCAGGACTTTTTTGATTTGTTATTTGCCGAAGGACTTTCTGGAAATACAATAAAGCATTATATGGCAAATATTAGTAAAGCCTTAAAAAGTGCAGTAATTAATGAGATTATTGATAGTAATCCAGCCACTAAATTAGAACCTATAAAGGTGAAAGAATATACAGCAGATTATTATACGCAAGATGAGTTATTACAATTAATGGAAATCATAAAATTTACACCTATTGAATTGCCAGTAATTATTGCAGGTGTATATGGGTTAAGATGAGAAGAAGTAATAGGAATTAAATGGGATGCAATTGATTTTAGGGCTAAGACATTAACAATTAGACATACAGTAGGTCGAGGAAAAATAGATGGTGTTACACAATTTATTTTTAAGGACAGAGCAAAAAGTGATTCAGGTTATAGAACTTTACCTTTATTTGATTTTATTACTGATTTATTACAAAAGTATAAAGAAAAGTATGCAGAATATGAAAGATTTTATGGAGATACCTATTGCAATAATTATAAAGATTATGTCTGTTTAATGGAAAATGGAGAATTAATGAAACCAGGCTTTTTATCTCAAAAGTTTAGTGAAATATTAGATAAAAACAATTTAAGGCATATAAGATTACACGATTTAAGACATAGTTGTGGTACATTATTAATTCAAAATGGTGTACCAGTTAAAGACATACAAATATGGCTGGGTCATTCTAATTTTCAAACTACATTAAGATATGCACACGCTGATATAGAAAACAAAAGAATTTCAGCAAGTGTCATTAGCGATAAACTGCTATTTGAAACAAAAAAAGAACAAATTATCGAACTCGAACTTTAGGTAATCTGTCTTAAAAAATACATTTCTAACTATTTATAAAAATTCTAATTTGGAAAAGTGTTAGAATTTTTGTTAGAACTTTGCACTATTTTATAAATTAAAACCTCAAGTTTAATCTTACGAAACACTTGAGGTTCTAATGGTGCAGATGGCCGGAATCGAACCGGCACGGTTTATTCAACCGCAGGATTTTAAGTCCTGTGCGTCTGCCAGTTCCGCCACATCTGCATTTCTTGAACTGACATCACTTATTGTACTACATACATAACTACAATGTCAAGACTAAATTCATATTTTTTTATTCAATTTTCAAACTATTTACAAAATCTCGATTATCTACCAATCCTAAAATCATCCAAAACAGAGGTGCTACACCAATTGTACTAATATTAAAAAATGCCTGTACTAAATAACTAATAAGGGCAAGGCTTATTACAAAAGATATTTTATTACTTAATATATACCTCATTTTTGGTAATAAAATCATACCAATAAATATTAAATAGATAATCAATGCTGGTATGCCAACAGTTGCTGCAATATGTAGATATTCATTATGAGCTTTATCAGGTATAGTTGAAGTACGAGAAACAAATTGTTCAAAATCTTGCGTACAATTAGTATGCAAGCCTGATTGTAAGTTGTCGGTTCCACAACCTAATATAGGCTTTTGAACAATTAATTTCAATGTCATTTCCCATATTTCTATTCTTCCAGAACCCATATTACCATCTAAGCCATCATGAAGAGAATTACTAATATCATTTTTAATTTGAAAGAATTTATTTTTCATAACAGATTTTGGATCAACTAATACAAATATAAAAATAAGAATAAAACACAAAAGTAATAGAAAGAATCTTTTATAATATGTTTTATCTTTCTGTTTTAACAAATAGAAAATTCCTAATAGTGCTACTACTCCAAAAGCGACCCATGCACTTCTGGTACCAGAAGAAAGCATATTAAAAAACATAACTAAGGCTAAAAACAAACTTCTTTTATTGCCTTTCAAAATGAAAAAACACATAGTAATTGGCAAAATTAAGCTGATAAAACTACCAAAAAAATTAGAATTTCCAAAAGTAGAACAAATTCCTTTACTAAACAATGGTTTTAAAGGCTCATCGGCAATAATATAGTTTTGAAAAATTCCCAAGATTCCAATTAGCATAGAGACAACAAACATAGTATTCAAAAATTCTGATACTTTCTCAAACTTAAAATATTTTTTTGAGGCTAAATAAATGCAAACATAGGAGATAAACATAAGTAAACCTTCATACCTATTTTCTTCTCCAAAAATAGATTTACTGATATCATTAGATAGAAAAGTACTGCCACAAACTAAGCTCAAAAAAAGTAAAATACAAATATCTTTTTTATCCATTTTTAAATCTTTATATTGGCACAACAAAAGAAGTATTAAAAGAATACCACCAATTAATAAAGTCCATAATTTTAAAATGTTATAGTTAGCATTTAGAAAATTGGGAACGATTAATAGTGGGGATAGAATAGCAATTATAGTTAATACGCTTGTAATTAATTTTTGTTTCATTAGTATATCTCCTTACATTTTCCTTACAATTATATTACACTTTTTAGAGAAAGAAAAGTATATTTGAAAAATGATAAAAAATATAAAAAAGCCAAAAAGTTATATTAGAAAAATAATAGCATAAAATAAACTGGTATAGCCGAAAAATGCATTGACTTCATTAGCGGATAATGTTAAAATGAGAAAAAATGAAGGGAATGAGGTCGATTTATGGCAAATTATGAACAATATTATCAAAAAAGTATAATGGCCCTAACAAAACTAATAAAAGAAAAGAAGGATGTTCCTACTGAAAAAGAATGGAATCACTTAGCGGGAACAGATAATTACTTAACTAGCCAATCTTTAGGTTTTATTGCTCAAGCCAAATTTTCGGAAATATGCAAAAAAATATATAGAGAAATACAAAAACAAAACAAAAAGGAGAAGATGAAACAATGAATGTATGGCATGATATTCCAGAAGAAAGAATTAAAAAGGATGATTTCATTTCAGTGATTGAAATCAGTAAAAATGGAAGAAATAAATATGAATTAGATAAAGAGACTGGAATGCTAAGACTAGACCGAGTGTTATATACTTCAACACACTATCCAGCTAATTATGGTTTTATTCCTAGAACTTATGCAGATGACCATGACCCATTAGATGTACTAGTATTATGTCAAGAGGAAATTGTACCACTTACTTTAGTAGATTGTTATCCCATTGGAGTACTAATTATGACAGATAACAATCAAAAAGATGAAAAGGTAATTGCTATTTGCAAACAAGACCCATTTTTAAATTGTTATCAAGACATTAGTGAGGTACCAATGCAAATTTCTTCAGAGATTAAACATTTTTTTGAGGTGTATAAACAATTAGAAGGAAAACAAACTTCGGTAGATGAAATGTTGGGAAGAAAAGAAGCAGAAGAAATTATTGAAAAATGTATGAAACAATATGAAGAAAAGATAGCAGTAAAAGCAGTATAAAATGGAAAAAAGAAGGAAATAGAATGATTGTTGAAAAAATATTTTTTAATTTAATAGCAATTGCACTTTTTACCATCATTTTTATGAAATTAATTCATAAAAATGATACTAGTTATATTATCATACTCATTTGTGAATTTATAGGGATTGCCATTAACTTTATAGAACTATTTTTGCCTACTACTTTAAATGCGTTTTTTAGAGTTCTTATATATTTTCTAGCAATTCTTATTCCACTTTGGGTATTATGGCTAGAATATTTTAAAAAAATGAATTTTCCAGAATTTTTTCACGTAATGATAGCTAAAATATTAATAAGTAAAGGACAACAAGAACAAGCCAAAACAAGGATAGTTCATTTTTTAAGTAAAAATCCCAATAGTCAAGTAGCACACAAATTTATGGCAGAATGCTATGAAAAAGAAGAAAATTATGATGCAGCTGTTAGTGAATATAAAAAGGTAACAGAACTAAATCGTAATGATTTAGATATAGCATATCGTTTAGCATTTGTTATGAATAAAAATAAACAAAATGAACAGGCAATAGAGGTTCTACAAGATATTTTAAGACATAAACCAGAAAGTGAAAATGCAACTAATTTATTAGGAGATATTTATTTTGAAGAAGAAAAATACAAAGAAGCAGCTTCACTTTATATGACAGCACTTCGTTATCATCCAGGTAGTTATGATTTATATTATAGCTTAGGTATGGTTTATACCATGTGCAATGACTTTAGTCGTGCAAAAGAATGTTATGAAAAAGCAGCAGAAATTAATAGTATGAGTTTTCATGCTAAGTTGAGTTTAGGACAAATTGCTTTAGCATATGGAGATTTAGACGAAGCAGAAAAATATTTTATGCAAGGAATTGGGGCAGAAGAAACAGAAGCTGGTTCTTATTATTACCTTTCTAAAATTGCAATGCTAAAAGGAGATGAGGATAAAGCGGCCAATTATATGAAAGTAGCAGTAAATCTAGATTCTGCAAATTATAAGCAACTACAAAAGGATCCCATTTTTACACCAATTCGTCAGGAAATTCCAAAGCCAGAAAAAATAGAAAAGCAAGAAATGCAAGAAGTAAAAAAAGAGACAGATCAAGAAATGAAACATATTGTAGAAGAAGATCAAGGAAAGAAAAAAATAGTTTCAAAAGAAAAGAAAGTATTTAGACATTTATTCAAAACCAATTTACTAATGGAAAATTTAAGTAATGAAGATTTAATAATGATTAGAAATAAAAAAGAAAAACAAAAGATGCAAGAAAAGCAGCAAAAAGAACAAGAACAAGATTAAGGAGGAAAAAAGATGCAAGTTTATCAAGCATTAATTTTAGGGGTTGTACAAGGATTAACAGAATTATTACCAATTTCTAGTTCTGCCCATTTAAATATTATTCCATGGATGTTTGGATGGGTAAACGAGCCGGGATTTGAGGAGGCTTTTAAGGGATTTGATGTAGCACTTCATTTTGGTACATTATTAGCAATTGCCATTTTCTTTTTCAAAGATTGGTTTGGACTTATCAAAGGCGGATATGAACAAGTGATCCAAAAGAAAAAATCAACAGAAGGTAGAATGTTTTGGTACATTGTGCTTGCAACTATTCCAGGAGGAATTATAGGATTTATATTAGATAAATTTTTAGAAGATGCTTTAACAAAGCCATTAATTATTGCAATTGCTTTAATTGTAATGGGAATTATTTTATACATTGTCGACCAAAAAGCAAAAAAAATAACAGACTATGAAGATATGACTTTGAAACAAACCTTTTTAATAGGATTATCACAAGCATTAGCTTTTATACCAGGTGTTTCTAGATCGGGTGTTACCATGACAACTGCAAGAGCAATGGGGGTAAAAAGAGAATCAGCAGCTAAATATTCTTTCATGCTTTCAGCACCAATTGTACTTGCAGCTACTGTCTTTAAAGCAAAAGATTTTGTATTTAATTTACCATTTTTTATTGGTATTATTGCTAGTTTTATAGTAGGTATTTTTGTGATCAAATTTTTGTTAGACTATTTAAAAAAAGGAAGTTTCAAAGGATTTGCAATTTATCGTGTTATTTTAGGAATTATAATTATAGTATTACTCTTTATAAGAGGATAAGAATAAAAAAATATATGTAGAATGAATAAAAAGTATTTATAATAAGAATGAGAAGACAAACATTTATTATAAATACTTTTTGTTTCATATTAAATTAGTTTAAAGGAAGAGCAAATTTCGACAAGAAATAAAAAGTGTTGCAACAAGAACAATATTACAGCGATGTTACAAAAATATTACATTTGTGTTAAAAAATGGAAAAGTATATTGACTTTTCATTATAAACAGATAAAATAAATACATAAAAATATGAAAAAGCTCATATTTTGTAAAAAAATACAAAAACTTCAAGTATTTTTGATTGATTTTTGCAAAATCTAAGAATAGAAAACTTTATTTTGAACGAAGGAGAAAAAGATGGCAAGCTGTTTAGGATTATATATTGAACCAAATTTAATTAAATATGCAAAAGTTTCAAAAGATCGTGACATCTTGAGAATA
>JAAWNJ010000061.1 GCA_022798895.1 Clostridia bacterium
ATAATATAAGTAATATCTTTATATGCATTATGTATGTATTTTTTATAACATTTCTAATATTAGCTTTTTTTAAGAATTTTGAAAATAAAATAAATTCAGTTGTAGTATTCATATGTTTTATACTGCCAATTTCTTTTGTTATGCAACTATTCATTATAACCCTAACAGAGTTTAAAGCATTTGGATTTTCAGCATACACCAATCCTAACAGATATGAATTTGTAAAATGTCATTATCTTATGGATAAAGAATTTTCTAATTTACCTGACAAACTACCCTCTGATGCTACTAATATTATTTTTGACTATACTTATCTCATGAATACTAAATCTATACACTTGAAGTATAATTCTTTAACTATTGATAATGAAGAACATTATATAGAATATGATATTTCATATCCAAGTCAAAATAAGTAGAGCAATTTTTATTACTCTACTTACTTTTTTACTTTACGTATTCAATTATTACTTTATCTTTCAGATATTCTTTTATTTCTAATTTATTTGCAATTTCTACTGCCGATTCAGTATTTTATCACAAAGTAAAAAATATTCATATATCTTTATCAATTTGTTATATACTATTCTACTTTTTTTATATTTGCATATATTTTTATTGGTGAAGTTTACATGTTATTGTCTAAAAAATTAAAATGGATATTCCTAATTTCTTTTTCTTTCTTACTAGTTTTAGTAGGTTTCTTTTCTTTTGAAAGACTTTCAGCCATTCCTGTTTCAAGTAGTCAAGCTTTTGAATGGCATAATTCTACTTCAGAAAATACTGTGCAAGAAAAGAAATATATTAAGTGGTTTGAGTTTAAAGTTTCTTATGAGGTTCTAGATAAGACATCTAAATTAGATATTCAATCACATAACAATCATGAAGATGTGAAACTAAATTGGATTGAATTAATCTCTTATTTAGCTTGTAAATATGGAAATGATTTTTCAAGATACAAATCTCAAGACTTAACTAATTTAGTAGAAAAATTAAGAAGCGGTCAAACTATGGCTGATTTGACAAAAGATATGAAGAATTATAACTATTATTTTGAAGGCTATGATAGTGTATTACATGAATTTATTGGGGATTTTAAACAAGAAGTCAAAACTACTGTAAGTTCAAAAACAAATACCGAAGGCACTTCTAGCCTAGATAATTCTACTGTTGAACAAGAAATTCCTCAAAAGCAATTTGAAAATAAATATGGTATTAAAGCCTTCCACCCTGTTGCTAAAAACTATTCTTATAGTCATTATGATGATTTTGGTGCTTCTAGGTCTTATGGATATAAAAGGTTGCATTTTGGAAATGATTTAATGGGAAGTGTTGGTGCTCCTATTATTGCAGTGGAATCTGGTGTTGTAGAAGCGGCTGGTTGGAATCAATATGGTGGTTGGAGAATTGGTATTCGTAGTTTTGATAAAAAACGTTATTATTACTACGCCCATTTGAGAAAAAATCACCCTTATGCTGAAAATCTAAAAGAAGGTCAAATTGCGCAAGCAGGTGATGTCATTGGTTACCTTGGTATGACTGGATATAGTACGAAAGAGAATGTCAATAATATCAATGTTCCTCATCTTCATTTTGGTATACAGCTTATTTTTGATGAAGTGCAAAAAGAAGGACCTAATCAAATTTGGGTAGATTTGTATGATTTAGTAAATTTCTTGCAAAAAAATCGTAGTGAAGTTTACAAAAGTAACCAAGAGACTAAAGATTATTCAAGGAAATATGAAATAATAGATCCAATTGTGCCATAAACCGTTTTAGAAATTTCCTCTAAAACGGTTTTATTTTTTTTGCTTTTCAATAGGTACTACTCTCAAAGTATATCCCATAGGGTATAATAATTTGAGTATAGTATATATTTGAGGTGAATTTGTATGTTTTTCTATTCTAGCAATTGCTGGTTGTTTTATTCCACTTATTCTACTCAATTCTTCTTGTGTAAGATTTTTGTTCTTTCTTGCTTCAATAGTTGCTCTAATAATATCTTCTTCTATTTTTATCGCTTCTTCTTCCTCAGGAGTTAATTTTAGATTAGCTTTTACTTCTTCCCAAGTCAATTCTTTCTTTCCCATTTTAACCATTCCTCTCTTTATAATCCTTCAACAATCTTCTTGCCCTTTCAATTTCTCTTTTGGGAGTTTTTTGTGTTTCTTTCATAAAGCATGTTAATAACAAAAATTTATTATTGGTATAATAGGCAAAAAGTATTTTATCTCTTATTGGTCTTAATTCCCATATATCATCTTCTAAATGTTTTATATATGGACTTCCTATTTCGAAACCTTGTTCTGATAATAAATTAATATATGCTATTATTTTGTTGAGTTTTACTCTATTATCTTTATTATTTACTTGTTTTCTCAATGTATTAATATAATCTTCTACTTCACTTTCTCCATTTTGATTTTGATAAAAAATAATTTTATGCATATATTGCTCCTTTTAATATAACATATTTGTTATAAAATATCAATTGATTTTTTCTGGGGATTTGATTAAGAATTAAAATTAAAATGATTTATAATTAACTTTTTTCATGTTACTACAATTCTTTATACTATGTCAATTAAAATCGATAGACATATTTCTACATAAAGTGACAAAGTATATTCCAATAAAAAAGAAACTTTAGAAAATATCTAAATATCACTAAAGTTTCATTATCTCTATTATTTCATCTGCTTGTATCTAATTCAACCATAAATGTTGTACTTTTATTTTCTAATTCTCCTTTACACATAAAATAATTTATATTACTACTTCTACTTTTGTCACTCTTCATACAACTTTTGATACATCTCATAATCATTCAAAATTCTTCTTACATACATATTTGTTTCTTTATATGGTATATTTTCCAAATCTGTGCCATCAGCCTTAATCGTTCCTCTTTCTATCCAATTATTTACATTTCCCATTCCTGCGTTATAGGCAGCTAATGCAATTCCTACTTGATTATCATATTTTTCTAATAATTGTGAAAAATAATAGGTTCCTAATCTAATATTCGTTTCTGGGTCATATAAATCTACTTCTACTTGCTTTGATAATTCTATAGCAGTTTTATCCATTAGTTGCATAAGTCCTTTTGCATCATTATGTGATTTGGCTTGTGGATTAAAATCACTTTCCGCTTTAATAATCGCAAAAATTAGTAGAGGGTCTACTTCACATTCTTCAGCATATTTTGTCACATATTCAGCATATTCTTGAGGATATGCTATTTTCATTATCTTGTTTTCCAAGCCTAATAAATGAAATAAAACAAAATATAAGATAAAAATAAATATTAATAGTATCAATAATCTTTTTAATACTTTCACTTGACTTTCTAAACTCTCCTTTGTTTTTCTATACTCTAGGAAATTACCTGCGTAGCATGTAATTGACGTAGAGTATAGTTATTACGAATGCTACAAATTCTTAATGACTTTGTCATTTAGAATTTGTTAACTTCGTTTCCCTATTTTACCTCATACCAATTGCCTGCTTCTGAAACTTCTACTTCTAATGGAATATCTAATGTTACAGCTTGCTCCATAGAATCTTTTAGAATTTGTTTTACTAGTTCTTTTTGTTCTTCTTTACATTCTATTAATAACTCATCATGAATTTGCAAAATTAATTTGGCATCTAATTTTTCTTCTCTTAATCTATCAAAAACTTTTATCATAGCAATCTTCATAATATCTGCTGCTGTTCCCTGAATTGGTGTATTCATTGCTGCTCTTGTTCCAAATTGTCTTACCATATAGTTGCTAGAAGAAAGTTCTGTAATATATCTTCTACGATGATACAAGGTCTCTACATATCCTTTTTCTTTTGCCTCTTCTACTATATCATTCATAAAGACTTTTACACCTTCATATTTATTCAAATATTGTTCAATATAGTTTTCTGCTTTTTTACGACTAATTCCTAACTGTTCTGCTAATCCAAATCCACTAATACCATACACAATTCCAAAGTTTACTGCTTTAGCTGCACTTCTTTGCTCTTTGGTTACATCTTCTTGTGGAACATTAAATACTTTAGAAGCAACTTGTCTATGAATATCTTCCTCATTTAAAAAGGCTTGTTTCATGGTTTCATCTTGTGAAATATGAGCTAATATACGTAGTTCAATTTGTGAATAGTCTGCATCAATAAAGATATTACCTTCCTCTGCTTTAAAAGCTTTTCTAATTTGCTTTCCCTGTTCTGCTCTAGTTGGGATATTTTGCAAATTTGGTTCTGTTGAGCTTATTCTTCCAGTAGCAGTAATAGTTTGATGGAAGTATGAGTGAATTCTATTTGTTTGTGGATTTACATATGGTAATAAGCCTTCTACATAAGTAGAATTAAGTTTTACAAGACTACGATATTCCAATAATTTCTCAATAATTGGGTGCTCTGGGCGTAACTTTTCCAAAACATCTCCATCTGTTGAATATCCTTTTTTAGTTTTCTTGTATACTGGCAATTTTAATTTTTCAAACAATACAATACCTAATTGTTGTGTAGAATTAACATTAAACTCTTCTCCGCTTAGGTTATATATCTCTTGTTTCAAAGTCTCTATTTGTTCTTTTAATTTGTCACCAAAACTAATTAGTTCTTCTTTGTCTAAATAAATACCTTCATATTGCATATTGGCTAAAACTTTTACCAATGGCATCTCAATATTTTGAAATAACTCTGTTGCATTTGTCTCTTCTAATTTTGGTAACATCATTTCTTGCAATTTTGCAATAGTGTATACATACATTGCATTTTGGTATCTCTCAAAATCTAAACTAGTATCTGTTTCTTGAGCAAATAAAGTCATTTGCTTTTCTTGTTCTTGTTTCATTCCCATTGCTTCTAAATAGCCTGTAAGATCCATTTTTAAATATTGATTGGCTAGTTCTTCTAAAGTATAATGACTAATACTAGAATTTAATAAATATCCAGCAATTTCACTATCGAAATAAATTCCGTTTAAATCAATTCCTAACTCTCTCCATAAAACAATATCTTCTTTCATACGATAGCTATATTTTTTTACTGAGTTATCTTCTAAAACTTCTTTAAAATTTTGAACAAATAATTCTGTATCCTTGATTGGGATTTCATAAACTGTTTGAGATATTATCATATAAAGTATAGTCATTTTTTTAGGAATAACTGCTAAAGTCTCTTGTCTCTCTGCTTTTTCTTTTTGTAAGAAATAGATTAACTTTCCTTCTTGTTTTATAGCTTCTACTAGTTTTTGTATCTTTGAAGTGTCTTCTAAGCTAAGAGTTTCTATTGTAAATAATTCGTTAATATCTTGTGGCATTTCTGGCTTACCTTGTAATCCAAAACGTTCAATAAAACGATTAAAATTTAATTCTTTAAATTTGGCATATACCTCTTCTTCATTCCATTCTTGTCTTTTAAAATCTTCTACTTTTTCTTCAATTGGTACTTCTGTATTTATCGTTCCTAAAGTTCTTGAAAGTTCTGCTAATTCTCTATTTGCCACTAACTTTTCTTTTGTCTTTGGCTTTAAGTCCGCCTTATCTCTTTCTATTTCTAAATAAAGATTAGCAATAGAATGATATTTTTGAATTAATTCTAAAGCTGTCTTTTCTCCAATTCCAGGAACTCCTGGAATATTATCAGAAGTATCACCTTGTAACCCTTTTACTTCTATTAACTGCTTTGGCATAATCCCATATTTTTCCCAAATAGCATCTTCATCAAACACATCTACTTCTGTTTTCCCCATTTTGGTATGCGGAATACGTACTCTAATATGATTTGAAGTTAATTGAAAAGTATCTCTATCACCTGAAACAATGGTAACATCTAGTCTTTTCTTTTCAGCTTTTTTAGCTATTGTTCCTAAAATATCATCTGCCTCATAACCTTCCATTTCAACAATGGCAATATTCATAGACCTTAAGATATCTTTTAAAATTGGCATTTGTTCTGCTAATTCGTTTGGCATTCCTTTACGATTTGCTTTATATCCCTCATACATCTTATGTCTTGCTGTAGGAGCTTTTAAATCAAAAGCAACCATAAGATATTCTGGCTTTATATCCTCTAATACCTTAAATAGAATTGCCAAAAAACCATAAATGGCATTTGTATATTTACCATCTGGTGTCATTAACATTTTAGAACCCATTATTCCATAAAAAGCTCTATTTAAAATACTATTCCCATCAATTAAGACTATTTTTTCCATTGTTTCCTCCTTCAAGGTGTGTCCCCAAAACTGACACTTTTGTCACTTTAGGGACGTAGGTTAAACTGACACTTTTGTCAGTTTTAAGGAACATCCCCAAACTGCCATTATTCATAAATTCCTATTCCTCTCATGTAATTAATATACCCTTGATCTATATTAATCCATTCTGTGATTTTATCTTCCAACTTTTTCTCATCAAGTTTTGTTTGAGCATATTTTTCATAGTTACGAATAATTTCTTGTTTAAAATTCTTTGGACAATTCCTGCTAAGAATTCTAGCTACATCATCATAAATATTTCCATAACCTGCAAATCCAAAATCAATAATAGCAGTTACTTTATTGTTATTATCTAATAAGACATTACTTAAGTTTAAATCTCCATGTACTAAACATTCTGGCTTTTCTACAGTATCTGCAAATTTCCAAAATGCCCTATCTTCTTTGCTTACATGTTTTGTTAATAACTCATCTAAAAACTCTGATAAATTTAAACCAATATCATTAATTGTAAAAATCTTTTCTTTTTGGAAATCTAACTGATGTAATTCAGCCATAAATTTTGCGATATCTTCTGATACTTGTGCAATTTCTTCTTCTGATAATTGTTCTATTTTCTCAGCAAGAGGAGTACCTACAATCTTTTTGTGCATGCTAAAAGGTCTACCCTCATCTCTTTTTAATTCTAACTGGCAAGTATCAAAAGTAGTTTTTTGATAAATATATCCGTGCAAATTCACTGTCTTTTACAATTGTCCTAGACCAAAATTCATCACGTGGGAAGCGGAAAAAATAGTTTCCTTCATTTGTCTCTACTTCATATACAATGTTAGTCCAACCAGTTGTAATTAAATTCATTGCTTTTATGTCTTTTCCCACTAATGCTTTCTTAATAATCGGTTCAAAGTTTTCGTCTATTTTAAAATATACTTCACTCATGTCTTTAATTCCCTTCTTCTCTTATTGTCGTACTTAAGGACGTTAAGTCAGCTGTGTGAAGCAAAGCGAGCTACAGATGACTTATGCGATGGAACGTAGTGAAATGCATAGTTTGTGCGACATCTGTCCCCAAGTGTGACATTCTATATGATTTTCTCTGAATATGCTGGTACTACTACCATATCCTTATCATACATTTGTACTATCTCTTTATATCTTTCATGTACTTTTTGATAGCCTGGCAAATATTTTGCTATATCTTGATGACTAAATGGTATTACTCTAAAATTACTCCATGTAGCTTGGTTATAATAAGTATAGATGAATTCATTTTCTACATTATCTATTTTGATAGAACTTTTTCCATCCTTTGTTGTTTTAGTAATTCTTAAAGAACTCATTAATCCCACAGTTTTATTGTAATTTTCATCTTGATACTGTGCTGAAATGAAATTTCCTAAAGAATAGAATACTAATGTATCATCTATCCATTCTACAGGTTCTAATACGTGAGGATGTGTTCCAATCACTAAGTCTACCCCTTGCTCTGCCAAAAACTCGGCTTCATCCTTTTGATAAGCAGATGGCTCTTTTGTATATTCTATTCCACAATGCATTGCTACAATTAATACATCTACTTTTTCTCTTACCCTTTTAATATCTTCTTTTACTTTCTCCTTATATGCTTGATATTTCGTATCTCTTTTTGGATCATTAATGGATAAATCTGTTGGCCATACATTTACTAGATATTCTTTTCCTTCAGGTACTGGTATCCCATTCGTTCCATAAGTATAATTTAGCATAGTATAAGTAATTCCATTTGCTTGTCTAATTTGCAGTTCATCTCTTTGTTCAAAAGATGGATAGCTTCCTACTGCTAATACATCTTTTTGCTTATCCCAATAAGCTCTTGAATTCAAAATAGCTTGTTCTCCTCTATCCATGGTGTGATTGCTTGCTGTACTAACTAGATTAAATCCTGCATCTAGCATATTTCCTCCTGCCTCATAAGGAGAATTAAAACATGGATAATCAGATAATCCCATTTTGCTTCCACCTAAGATAGTTTCTTGGTTATAGTAAGCAATATCATAGTTTTTAACTTTTTCTTTAATTAATCTAAGCATTGGTTTAAAGTCATATCCTTTATTATCTGCATTTCTGTGTGCTTCTTTATAAATACTACTATGAACTAGATTATCCCCAACCATAATAAGGGAAGCACTTGTTGTTTCTTCTTTAGGCTTTTCTTGTTCTATTTTGTTTTCTTCTTTACCACTTGCTGTTCCTATGGTCTCTACTGTATTAGGATACATTTTTAGAATTACTAAAGCAATTACTGCTATTACTAAAATAAATGTTGCAATAATGACTACTTTTTTTCCTACATTCTTTTTTTGGTTCATTTTTTACTACTCCTATGTTTCCTTACTATATCATACTTTTTTATTATTTGCTTAGATTTAAGAAATTTCCCCTTTATTTTTAAGAAAATATCAAGAATTCACCTTATCTTTCTCAATCTGCTTTCTATATCTATCTTCCTCTGAAAAAATACAACCACAATATTTTTGCATGTATAAGCCTAATTCTCTTGCTTTTGCTTGTCCATCACGAAATCCTACTCTAAAATCACGATATAAAAAAGTAAGTCCATATTTTTTTGCTATTTCTTCTGCTATTCTCCTTAGCTCTTCATGCTTTTGATAAGGGCTCACTAGTAATGTAGTAGTAATAGCATCATATCCATTTTCTTTTGCATACTTAGCTGTTTGTTCTAGCCTTACAATATAACAATAATCTATACATCTTGTTTCCAATGAGCCTACAACATTTTTACAAAAATTATCTAATCCATAATCTTCTTCAAAAATTGCTTGTATCTGAATACTCTGTGTGTATTCTTTCAAGCAATCCCTTCTAGCCCTATATTCCATATATGGATGAATATTAGGATTATACCAATAAATAGTTGGTTCAATCCCTTCTCGTCTTAAACTATCTATACAATATACACTACATGGCGCACAACATGTATGCATTAAAAGTTTCATTATCTTCACCTTCTTCATTTTGTCATTTTAGGGACAGATGTCAGTTAAACATACGTCCCCAAACTGACATTATCCCTCATAAGTTACTCCAATATGGCTATATGCTGCTGGCATAGCAATTCTTCCTCTAGCAGTTCTGGCTAAAAAGCCTATTTGAATTAGATATGGCTCATACATATCTTCTACTGTTTCTGCGTCTTCTCCAATTGTAGTTGCCACTGTTTCAATGCTAATTGGTCTTCCATTATACTTAATAATCATTGTTTCTAATATCTTTCTGTCTATGTCATCTAGTCCCATTTCATCTATTTCTAATCTATTCAATGCAGTTTTTGCTATTTTCAAAGTAATATTTCCATCTCCTAA
Organism: Clostridia bacterium; assembly: GCA_022798895.1. Lineage (GTDB taxonomy): Bacteria > Bacillota > Clostridia > TANB77 > CAG-508 > CAG-273. Next base: position 9,580 of record JAAWNJ010000061.1, read on the forward strand.
AACTGCTGCATAATCTCTTACTCTTTTTAACAATCTATTTGCAATTCTAGGGGTTCCTCTTGAACGTCTTGCAATTTCTGCTGCTGATTCATCATCAATTTCTACTTCTAAAATTTTAGCAGACCTTTTTACAATGGTTGTTAAGTCCTTTGTTTGATATAACTCTAAATGATGTACAATTCCAAACCTATCTCTTAATGGTGTGGCTAAGGCTCCTGCCCTAGTAGTTGCTCCAATTAATGTGAATTTTGGTAAATCTAAACGAATAGACCTTGCACTTGGTCCTTTTCCTATCATAATGTCTAAAGTATAATCTTCTA
>JAAWNJ010000062.1 GCA_022798895.1 Clostridia bacterium
TTTAATGGCAGGAAGAAAATCAAAGTATTCTTCTATTGAAAATAATAGTATAAAGCATAAAATATGGTCTGTTGCATTATATATAAGGCTTTCACAAGAAGATGAAGACAATCGGCAAAGAAAAGCAGGAAAGTAATAGTGTAACAAGTCAAAAAACATTGTTAAATGAATTCATAGAAGAACATGATGATTTGATAGTTTATGATACTTATATAGATGATGGATTTACAGGAACAGATTTTAATAGACCTTCATTTCAAAGATTACTAGAAGATATGAGAAATAGAAATATTAATTGTGTTGTTGTAAAAGATTTATCAAGACTTGGAAGAAATTATATAGAAGTTGGAAATTATATAGAGCAAGTTTTTCCATTATTCAATATAAGATTTATTGCCATTAATGATTTTGTAGATAGTTTTAAAAATCCATCAAGCACAAATACAATATTAGTACCATTTAAAAACTTAATAAATGATGAATACTGCCGAGATACATCAATTAAGATAAGAACATCTTTAAATGGAAAAAAGAAAAAAGGAGAATTTATAGGTGCATTTCCATCTTATGGTTATATTAAAGACTCAAAAGATAAGCATAAGTTAATAATTGATAGAAGTGTAGCTAATATTATCAAAAAGATATTTGACTGGAATGTAAATGAAGGGTTAGGAAAAATAGCAATATGCCATAAGCTAAATGATTTAGGAATTTTAAATCCAACAGGACACAAGAAATTAGAATTAGGACAAAACTACAATAACTATGGAATACAAGACAATACATATACTTGGACACCTTCTACAGTACGAAATATTTTAAATAATGAAGTGTATATAGGCAATACTGTTCAGGGGAAAAGAAGAACAAAAAGCTATAAAGTACATAAAGTGGAACAAGTGCCAGAGGAAGAATGGGTAAGGGTAGAAAATACCCATGAAGCGATCATAGATAAAGAAACTTTTGAAAAAGCACAAGAACTAAGTAAAAGAGATACAAAGGTATCCCAGAAAACAAAAGAATTATCGATATGGGCAGGTTTTCTGAGATGTATTGATTGTAAAAGAGCAATGAATAAAAAAAGTAGCACTAATAAAAGTGGAAATAAATATGAATATTATATTTGTAGCTCCTATAGAAAAAAATCAAATAACTTATGTACAAAACATAGTATAAAAGTAGAGAACTTAGAGAAAGCAGTGTTAAAAGCCATTAATTTTCATATTGATTTATTAATTGATACAGAAGAAATCGTACAACAAATAAATGAAAATATATATCAAAATACAAAAAATGAAAATATTGAAAATATGATAATTGCAAAACAAAATGAGATTTCCAAAATGTCAAATTTTAAAAGAACATTATATGAAGATTGGAAAAATGAAGACATAACAAGAGGAGAATATTTAGAATATAAGCAAAAATATGAAAATGATATAGAAAGATTAAAACAGAATATAGAAAGATTAGAAAACGAAAAACAAAAATATGAAAGTCAGAGTATAGATAGTAATGAATGGATAGAAAAATTTAAAGAGCAAAAAGGAATTACAGAACTTTCAAGAGATATAATGATTGAATTAATAGATTGTATATATGTAAAAGAAAATGGAGATATAACTATAAAATTTAAATTTGAAGATGAATTTAAAAGGTATTTAGAATACATAGAGAATAATAAAGTGACATCAGGAAAACAAGCAGTAAACTTATAACTTTTGTGTTGTCAAAATCACCCAAGGAGGTGGTGTGGCAGCACCAGTAGGAGGGCAAGTATTATCAGAAGTATTGCCATACTTAGAATTAACTAAAGATAATGAGAAAGAGGAAGATAAGAAAAGGCAAGTAGAAGTACCAAATGTAGAAGGAATGACAATACAAGAGGCAAGTAAGGCTTTAAAAGAGGTAAATTTAGATTTTCAAATAGAAAATGAGCCAGAAGGTTTAGATAAAACTACAACAATAATAAAGGAACAATTGCCAAAAAAAGGAATTAGTATATATGAGGGGACAAAAATTTTATTGAAGATATAAAAAATAGAGAATATAATATAAGAAATTTTAGTAAATTTCAATAAAGTTTGCGTTATAAAATAAATGTATGATATAATACGAATGAAAAATAAGGGAGATAGTAAAAGAAAGAAGAAGCAATGCGAATGAAACAAGGAGAAACGCAAGATAGAAATTTTGAAGAATAGGAGCGTAAGTGGATGGAGTTAACAAATGTTTTATCAGGTTTAGAAGGCTTAAAGGTAAAAGGAAGTCTTGAAGTAGAAGTAGGTCAAATACGAAATAGCTCAAGTGAAATTAAAGAAGGGGATATGTTTGTAGCAATTGACGGATTTGAAACAGATGGACATAGGTATATACCAGAAGCAATTACAAAAGGAGCAAAAGTCATTATGGCTCAAGCTGATAAAGTAACCAAAGAAATGGTAAAGGGATTACCAGAAGATGTTACCTTTATTTTAGCGCCAGACACAAGATATGCTATTGCAATATGTAGTTGCAATTTTTATCAAAATCCTTCTCGTAAGTTAAAGTTAATTGGTGTCACAGGAACAAAAGGAAAAACGACCACTACTTTTATGATTAAGTCTTTACTAGAAAAGCAAGGCTTTAAAGTAGGGCTAATTGGCACGATTTGTACCTATATTGGAGATAAGAATTTAGGAGATAATGATAGAACCACACCAGAAGCATTAGAATTACAAGAACTTTTAAGCAAAATGGTAAAAGAAAAATGTGATTATGTTGTTATGGAAGTTTCTTCTCAAAGTTTAAAACTAGGAAGAGTAGATGGTTGTAATTTTGAAATAGGAATATTTACCAACTTTTCAAAAGACCATATTAGTCCTAAAGAGCATCCAAGTATGGAAGATTATTTTGAATCCAAAGTAAAGTTATTTAAAATGTGTAAATATGGTTATATTAATTCAGATGATATTTATGCCAACAAGTTACCAGACTTAGTACCAAGTTGTGAATTTAAAACATATGGAATTGATAATCCAGCTAATTTGTTAGCAAAGGATATTACAGTAACCAATGCTTACGTAGATTTTAAAGCAAAGCTAGGAGATAAAAATCAAAGAGTAAAAACTGATATTCCAGGAAGATTTAGTGTGTATAACTCATTAGCAGCAATTAGTGTAGCTTTAAAATATGGGGTATCACCAGAAAATATTCAAGAAGCATTACTGAATGTACGTGTTCCAGGTAGAAGCGAGTTAGTAGATAATGATAAGGAAATCACCATTATGATAGACTATGCTCATTCACCAGAAAGTTTGGAAAGTATATTAACAACTGTGCAAGAATATACACAAGGTAATGTGATTTGTGTATTTGGTTGTGGGGGAGATAGAGACACACGGAAAACGTCCAATTATGGGAGAAATTGCAGGAGTAAAAGCAGATTATACCATTATCACTTCAGATAACCCAAGAACAGAAGATCCAGCTAAGATTGTGGAGCAAATAGAAGCAGGAATAAAAAAGACAAAAGGAAAATATGAATGTATTGTAGATAGAAAAGAAGCAATTAAAAAAGCAATCGAAATGGCACATAAAAGAGATATGGTTATTATTGCAGGTAAAGGGCATGAATTAACGCAAGAAATAAAGGGAAAGAAATATCCATTTGATGAAAGAGAAATTGTCAAGGAGATACTAGAGAAGTAACCTAGGGGGGACATATCCTGTCCCTTAAGGAATACATAGGGGAAGAATATGTCCCCCTTAACGCAGGAGGAAAAAGATGAGATTTCAAACAAAAATTGTTCTACTTTCATTTGCAATTAGTGTTGTTATTGCACTTATTGTTATTCCTATTTTGAAAAAGCTAAAAGTAGGGCAAATAGAAAGACGAGAAGGTCCCCAGTCACATTTAAAAAAACAAGGAACACCTACTATGGGTGGAATTATCATGATTATTACGATTTTAGTTTTTGGTATTTTCATGATATGGAATTATATGAGAAGTCCTAGCCAAGATGAAGTAACTATAGGCAAGAATTTAATTCCACTGATCAGTGTTACAGTAGGTTTTGGTATTATTGGTTTCATTGATGACCTAAAAAAACTAATTGGAAAAAATACAGATGGCTTAAAACCTGCCTATAAAATGTTAGGCTTATTAGTTGTAGCAGTAGGGTTTACGTTATATCTTACACAAGTATTAAAAATAGGTACAGATATTTACATTCCATTTGTGAAAACTTATTTGAATTTACCAATTTGGATTTATATTCCATTTGCAGTAGTAGTACTTCTTGCTACTACAAATGCAGTTAATTTAACAGATGGGATTGATGGACTATCCACTAGTGTTACCACCATTATTCTTACTTGTTTAACTGTCATTGGAATTATTTTTGGAATAAAAGAAATTACGATATTTGGTAGTATTTTAATAGGAAGTTGTTTAGCATTTTTAGTATTCAACTTGCATCCAGCGAAAGTGATGATGGGAGATACAGGTTCCCTTTTATTAGGAGGAGCAATTGCAAGTATTGCATTATACCTTAAAATGCCACTACTACTTATCATTATTGCATTAGTACCAGTTGTGGAAACACTTTCTGTTATGATACAAGTAAAACACTTTAAGAAAACAGGGGAGAGAATTTTCAAAATGGCTCCTATTCACCATCATTTTGAATTATCAGGTTGGAAAGAAAACAAGATCGTTTCTATATTTAGTCTTATTACATTAGTTTGTTGTATTATAGGGCTAATAGCAATTTAAGTTAGCCGTGCGAAACGTTAGTGAGCTACGGATAACTTATGCAATTGAGCGAAATTGTAAACCTTAATAAAACCAGAAAGGATGTTAGCTAATTATGGCAACAAAAGCAAAAAAAACTTCTAAATTTATGAATAATCCTTTTGACTTTATCCTTTGTATTGTCGTGTTTATTTTGCTTGCTTTAGGAATTGTTATGGTATTATCAGCTTCGGCTCCATCTGCTTTAGCAGAGGGAGGAGAAAGCTATGAATATGCAGGAAAGCAACTACTTTTTGCTATTTTAGGATTAGGTGCAATGTTTTTCATTTCTAAAATAGATTATCGTTTTTATAAAAAATTCTATTGGGTAATTTATGGAGTTTCGATAGGTATTTTATTATTGGTATTAATTCCAGGTATAAAAGTTTCTGCAGGTGGTGCAACAAGATGGGTTAAATTTCCAGGACTAGGACAGTTTCAACCATCAGAGTTTACTAAAATTGGATTAATTGTATTTTTTGCAGGTTACTTATCAGACCATAAAAATGAAATGAGGGACTTTTGGAAAGGATTTGTAAGACCTTTTGTCTTTACTGTACCCCCAATTGCTATTTTATACTTTATACAAAATCACTTAAGTGCTTCTTTAATTATTGGGATGATTACTTGTGTAATGATGATTATAGCAGGAGCTAGAATGCTCCATTTTATTACCGCAGGATTAATAGGCGGAGCTGGCATAGGTGCATATTTATTTTATAAAATCACTTCGAGTACAGGTGGTTCAGATAGCTTCCGTATTACTAGAATTATCTCCTTTTTGGACCCTTGGGCAGATGCAACTGATACAGGCTGGCAAGTAGTTCAAAGTTTATATGCTATTGGTTCAGGAGGACTATTTGGAACAGGACTTGGTGGAAGTAAGCAAAAGTATTTATACATATCAGAACCCCAAAATGACTTTATCTTTTCTATTGTAGCAGAAGAATTAGGATTTATAGGATGTGCTATTATCATTGCACTATTTGCTATTTTCATTTGGAGAGGAATTTTAATTGCAATGAAAGCACCAGATACTTTTGGTGGACTACTTGCAACTGGAATTACTAGTTTAGTGGCTATCCAAGTAATTATGAATATTGCAGTAGTAACATCTTCTATGCCTAATACAGGAATACCACTACCATTTTTTAGTTATGGTGGAACAGCATTATTTATTCTGCTAAGTAGTGTACGGTGTGTTATTAAACATTTCAAGAGCAGGACAGAAAACTTAAAATGTTATTAGTTATATAAGCAATTATGGATATAACATCGTTACTATTGTTATATCCATAATTGTATAAAAGAATATAAATGTTAGAAAGGAAAGTGCGAAGATGAAAGTAATCATTGCAGCAGCAGGGACAGGAGGACATATTAATCCGGGAATCGCAATAGCAAATAAAATAAAAGAGAAAGAGCCAGATTCAGAAATTATTTTTATAGGAACAAACCGTGGACTTGAAAATGATTTGGTTCCGAGAGCAGGCTATGAATTAAAAACAATTCAAGCGTATGGATTTAACCGTAAAATTTCTTTAGATAACTTGAAAAAAATGTATAAAACTTTTGGTTCTATTGGTGAAGCCAAAAAGATAATACAAGAATTTAAGCCAGATGTTATGATAGGAACAGGTGGATACATTTGTGTACCAGTGGGAATGGCAGCTAAAAAAGGAAATATACCAATTGTATTACATGAAAGTAATGCTTTTCCAGGAATTGCGATTAAAATGTTGTCGAAAAAAGCAGAAACCATTTTGTTAGGCATTGAAGATGCAAAATCTAGAATTCCGAATGCAAAGAAAATTGTAGTTACAGGAACCCCAACAAAAGTAAAGCATTTAGCATTATCAACCAGCCAAAAAACACAGTTAATTAGACAATTAGGTTTACAAGAAAATTTACCAGTAGTTTTATGTTTTGGAGGGAGTCAAGGTGCACAAAGTATTAATGATAGTTTAATACGAATTATAAAAAAACATAGGAATGGAAATTATCAAATTGTTTGGGCAGCAGGTCCTACACAATATGAACAAGTAAAAGAAAGTTTAAAAGAGTGTAATATGGATATAGAGCATTTGGATAAAGTAAAAATAGTGCCATATATCTATAATATGGAAGAAATTATGAATGCTGTTGATTTAGTGATATGTAGAAGCGGAGCTATGACAATTACTGAAATTTCTAATGTAGGAAAGCCAGCTATATTTATACCTTTCCCATTTGCAACAGAAAATCATCAAGAATATAATGCAAGAGTATTAGAAAAAGTAGAGGCTGCCAAAATTATTTTAGATAAAAATCTAACAGCAGATTTATTAAATGATATAATTGAAAATTTAGTAAAAGATGGAGAAAAATTACAAAAAATGGGAGAAAGAGCAAAAAATATTTCTATTAATAATGTAGAAGAAAAAATTTACGAAGAAATTATTAAAGTAATTAAAAGATAAAAATAAAAAGGAAAATTTAATTTTTTTGTTTAAATTTTCTTTTTTATTTTTGCTTTGAAATATTGTAGTAGTTTAAATTTCCAAAATTTAGGAGATAAGAAAATTGTCGAAACTGTCAAAAAAAGTCACACGAAAACACTTGAAAAGATTTATACTCTGTTGTATAATGGAGCCTGTGCGAAAGAAAAGGGAGGTGTAAGAAGCTTTGGAAAAGTCGGTTGAAGTGTATGGTAGCGTGTCAATTAGCGGCTGTATCACGAAAGGAGTAACAGAAGAATTTCCAATTAATCTAGAGTATTATAAAATTTGTACTCGTATGCCAAAAAATGTCGAAAAGCCTTATGGAATTGGTATCGTAAAAACACATGAAGACTCTGTAGAAACTCGCATGGAAAAGAGTGAGTTCAATCATATTTTTAGCCAAGAGCAAGAAGCAGATAAAATGCTAAAGTTGTTGATTAAAAATAAGGTTACACCAGTGACTTTAAGAGATATCTTAGAAGATTATGCAACAATATAAAAAATAAGTGGATAAATAGTGCCTATTTGTAGGTACTATTTCTTTTTTCAAAAAACTGCTTGCAAAATGAATGAATTTAGTCTATGATACTATAATAGTAAAAGGCAAAGAGCGATTTTAACAAATTCTAAAAAAGCAAAGCTTTTAAGAATTTGTAGCAATCGCAATAATTATCTTCTATGGAAATATACAACGAATTGTTAAAACAATTTGTTGTAATTTCCTAGAATATAAAAAATTTTAAGGAGAATACAAATGGCAGATAAATTAATTATTGTGGAATCACCAGCAAAGGCAAACACAATTAAGAAATTTTTAGGAGGAAGCACTAAAGTAATGGCTTCCATGGGGCATATTAGAGATTTACCAAAATCCAAAATGGGAATAGATATAGAGAATGACTTTGAACCAGAATATATTAATATTCGTGGAAAAGGTGATTTGATTAAAAGTTTAAAAAAAGAAGCAAAAAATGCAAAGCAAGTCTATCTTGCAACCGACCCTGATCGTGAGGGAGAGGCAATTGCATGGCATTTAGCACATATTTTAGAAATTCCAGAAGACAGCGATTGTAGAGTTACTTTTAATGAAATCACAAAAGAGACTGTCAAAGAGTCTATCAAAAAACCAAGAAAAATAGATATGCATTTAACAGATGCACAACAAGCAAGAAGAGTATTAGATAGAATTGTAGGCTATAAGATAAGCCCTGTACTTTGGAAAAAGGTAAAAACAGGATTATCAGCAGGTAGAGTACAATCAGTAGCTGTTAAACTAATTGTAGATAGAGAAGAAGAAATTGAGCATTTTATTCCAGAAGAATATTGGAATATCTATGCTACTCTAATAGAACCAAAAAGCAAAAAGGAATTCCAAGCTACCTTCTTTGGTAAAGGAAACAAAAAGATGGAGGTTCATACTGAAGAAGAGGTACAAGAAATCTTAAAAGCAATAGAAAAAGGAAAATATATTGTAGCAGATATTAAAAAAGGAGAAAAGAAGAGAACTCCAGCACCGCCATTTACTACTAGTACGATGCAACAAGAGGCATCTCGTAAATTAGGATTTACATTAAAGAAGACTATGTCGGTAGCACAAGGGCTTTATGAAGGTGTGAATGTAGGAGAAAAGGGTACAGTAGGTTTGATTACTTATATGAGAACGGACTCTACTAGAATTTCAGAAGAAGCAAGAGCTGTGGCTAAAACAATTATTACAGAGAAATATGGTGTAAGTTATTACGAAAATCGTTATTACAAAACAAAAGCAGGAGCGCAAGATGCCCATGAGGCAATTAGACCAACTTATATTGATTTAGACCCTGAAAAAATTAAAGGACATTTGAGTAGCGACCAATACAAGTTATATCGTTTAATCTATAACCGCTTTATTGCTAGTCAAATGGCGCAAGCTATTTATGATACTATATCAAGTGATATAGAAGTAAATGACTATCATTTTAAAGCAAATGGTCAAACTCTAAAATTTAAAGGATTTATGACATTATATGTCGAAACATTAGAAGATGAAAAAGAAGAGGAAGAAAGTACTTCTATTCCAGAATTAACAGTAGGCCAAGAGGTAACAAAGAAAAAGTTAGATCCAAAACAAAGCTTTACACAACCGCCACCAAGATATACAGAAGCAAGTTTAGTAAAAGCATTAGAAGAAAAAGGAATCGGTAGACCAAGTACGTATTCTCCTACGATTACTACTATATTAGAAAGAAGATATATTGAAAAAGAGCAAAAACAACTAGTACCAACGGATTTAGGTAAAATTGTTAATCAGTTATTAACAGAAAATTTTACAGATGTTATCAATGTGGAATTTACTGCAAAAATAGAGGAAGAATTTGACGAAGTGGCAGAAGGAAAAGAAACATGGAAAAAGATTATTCGTGAATTCTATGGACCATTTGAAAAAGTAGTTGAAAAAGTAGAAAAAGAGCTAGAACATGTAGAACTAGTAGAAGAAGTTTCAGATGTACCATGTGAAAA
>JAAWNJ010000063.1 GCA_022798895.1 Clostridia bacterium
TTAATGATTTATTAATTATATCATTAAGGAGAACAATTTTTTCTTAGTTGAGACATTTTCTAAAATGAATTATTAAGATATTATCATAAATGAATCATACGAAAAGAAAAAAGACATGACATATATTGACATATTTTAAAACGAAATGTTATAATATTTTTGCATAAGATTACTACAAAATGTAAAAACTATACACAAGAATAAAAAGAAGAAAGAGCAAAGGAAAAAAGAATGAGAAGTTTTGAAGTGAATGGGGCTGTATATATACACACACGTAGTTTTATAGAGAAAGGAAATAGTAAAAATACATGGAATAAAAACCAGAGTGTACCATCTGTAAGCAGTAAAACTGAAACAGCTGGAATAACTCTGGTTGCTTTGGTTGTAACAATTGTTGTTTTATTGATTTTGGCAGGAATAACGATAGTATATGTATTTGGAGATAATGGAGTATTTGGTCAAGCATCGCAAGCAAAAATCCAAACAGAATTAGGAAAAATAGAAGAACAAGCAGGTATTATTTATTCGGATAAATTTATAGAAAAACAAAGTGGAAAAATAGAAAACATATCTAATAGAGATATTGTAGATGAATTAATCGAAAATGGAAACAAAATAGAAATAAGAACAGCAGGAGCAGAAAGCGTTACTGGTATTAGTATAGAACCAACAGCAATATCAATGGATAAAAATAAAGTAGCAACCATAAAAGTAAAATTAGAAGGTTCAGAAGATGGATATTTATATTATGCGATAATAGATGGAAAATATTATAAAATGAACTTCCATAATTCAAATTTAACGATAGAAAGAGAAGCAACAGAGCCAGAAGGAACAGTAGAAACGCCAGCTGTGATAGAAGTAAAAACAGGATATAATACAACATATGTAACTAATGTACAAATTAACCAAAGTACAAAAACAATAGAAATAACGAGTGGAGCAGAATATGGAAATACAACGCTTACCGTAAAATATGGAAGCAAAACAGCAGATTGTACAGTAACAGTAGAAAAGTCAGAAAGTGACTGGGAGAAAATAGCGAAAATAGCGAAAGAAATAGCAGAAGGAAGAACGACTCAAACAGTAGACAGCAGTTCTACACAGGCTACAGTAACAGTGGATGGAAAAGAAGAAACAATAAAAGTAGGAGAAGAATTTTACGTAAAACACGATGGAAGATTAAGAAAAGTAAGAGTATTAGGATTTAAACATGATACTTTGACAAATCCAACAGAAGCCTATGGTAGTGGAACGACAGCACTAACCGCAGGAATTAGCTTTGAATTTGCAGAGTTTATGAGAGATAACTCATTATATTATGGCAGTTCATGCATATACGATACTTCAAGTATAAGAACTTATTTAGAAGGTTCAAATGGGCTTGGAAATATAAGCGAAGTTTGTAAAACAAATATTAAACAGGTAAATAAGCTTTCCCAAAAGGGAGATTCAATGGTAACTCTTAGCGATAAATTATGGTTGCTATCTTGTTATGAGGTTGGAATTCCAGGGGCCACTGAAGGAGAAACTTATCGATATTACCTAGGGAGTGACTCAAGTGCAAGAGTGAAATATAGCTCGAAACGATTGCCTGAGTTGTGGTGGCTTCGAACCGCTCTGAGGATGTCCTACGATGTGGCCTGCATTTCGGCAGATGGTGCGCTAGTGGTGCATAGTAGCGCTAGTAGTGTACGGCCACTGTGCTCCCGGTTTCTGTATATGAGAGTGTCCAGCACTAAAATTTCAAGATTGTGGGTTTTAATCCACAATCTTGAAATTTTAATAAGTCTACATAGTTTAATGAGTGGCCCCCCTCTTGTAAGGGTACTCAACCAACAAGTAGTGAGTCTTGGTATATCTGCTCTATTTTTGATTAGCACTCAGACTAATCTCATAAGATAATATTTTCATTTTTCAATGTTTTTTACAAAATTATCAACTAGTGTTTTAAAAGAATCAATAGGAAAGCTAAAAATGCTTTACTGCTTCAAAAGTCTTTTCGATATAGTTTTTTTAGTGGTAATTTTCTTTTTGAAGTTGCTCATTTCTTTGAATAGCTACATAAGATTTAGCAAGCTGTTGTTCTAGTTTTTGTGTATATTGTACTAATTCTTTATTTTGTTCAACAATTAAAGCTTTGTTTTTTTGTTTGAATGGGGCTAATTTCTTCATGTTCCATTTCATATTTTATATTTTCATAATTGGTAACACTTTTTAGTGTTTCGATAGGTATGTGCTTATTTTCTTTACTATTTCCACGCTCTAAATCAAATCCAGAATTTGTCATATACGAATAAAAGTTATTTTGTAGTCTTACATAACTATCTTTTCCTTTCCAATACTCACTACAGGCAATTTTATTGATTTCATTTCCGTTTTTTGTCTTTTAATTTTACAACAGGAATAAAGACTAAGTGAAGGTGGGGAGTAGATTCGTCCATATGTACTTTAGCAGATAAGATATAGTTTTCTACGAGATTTTGATGATTCGACACAAATTTATATGCTGTTTCAAAATATCTCTTAGTTTCTTCTTCTCCAATAAAAATTATTTTTATTAATTTCTTTATTAGAATAGTTTGTATTTTTTCTTTCGTTATGTTTATATAGTCCAGCTAGGTTGTCCTTTTTATAATTTGCATTTCTAATTATGGCGTAACTCATTTTTTTAATTCCTGTTCTAAAGGATTATTACCAAAAGAAACGTGCTGAAGGCAAGCATCATAAAACTTGCATAGGTGCTGTTGCAAGAAAAATGTGTAATATTATTTATTCTGTTTTTAAAAATGCCAAACCTTATGAAGTGCCAAAACAATAATACTTTAAAATATTTGTTTTACAATATTACCAGTGGTTTTTATATATCAAAAATCGCTTATTTGTGATTTCTAATTTCCTTTACAAAGATTTTTTTCAAAAAAATATTTGATATATCAATATTTTCATGTTCTTTTAAAAGTTCTTGAAAGTGCTTAAAATTGGATATTTCATATTCATAAGAGTTTCTAAGATTTAATATTTTGTTTCTTGTTTTATCAGATATTGTATTTTTAGGCTTTCTGCCACGATTTCCATGTTGAATGGATTTTACACCGTTTTCTTTAACCTCCTTCTTAATTTGTTTTACACGGCGCTCAGAAAGACCTAAAGCATTAGCAACTTGTTTTACAGTACATTGTCCTTTTATACATGCTTCAATTAAAGTGACTCTTTTAATTTCTTCTTGTTTTAACATTAAATATTCCACCTTCCTAGTTTGTCTATTTTTTACATATTTATACATTTAAGGTGAAATATTCGCTTACAAACTTTTAAGGTGATTTTATCATAAATTAAATACAGCAATGTTTATCCAATAATTGACTAAATTATGTAAATATGATATAATACTACCATAATTCATATTTGAAAGAGGTTATAAAAATGACAGTTAAGACAGAGCTCGAGCGGTTAAAAAAGAAGAAGGAGGAATTGGAAAAGGATAAACGGATGCTAGAAAAAGCACTGGATGAACTGATTTCTCAAAAAACAGCTCTTCAAAGGAAAGAGGAGGAATTATCCCAAAGGAAATCTCCCTTGGCACATACTTTGCAGGCCCAAAATCAGAAGAAATTGGATGAGGTACTGGAGAAAATAGTTGTAAAGAGCTTAGAAAATGCAAGGGTGGAGAAAGAACTGCAAGAAATTCAAGAAGGAATTGATGCAAGGGAAAATGACACAACCTTATATATCCAAGAGCAAGTACAGCTGATGGTTCCTCAGTTTTTAGAATGGGTTGTAAAGAACAAAGCTGCTATTGGCTATGACATTACCAGAAGCTTTTATATTGCAGGAGTAGTGGCTTGGAATAGGGCCTTTGATGTAGATTGCTACACTGGAGATGTAGGCATTTTTGATAAAGGAGACTATCCAGCAGTAGAGACTATTATATGCTCTGAAAACTTTTATTTCAAGCAGCTACGTTACCAAGCTGAAGAAGGAGATAATGGCTGGACTATTAAAAAAACGATTGGTATGCTAAGTATCTGGATGACTTTACAAAGGCTCTTTTGGAGGAATTGGAGGCATCCTACAACTTGGGCGAAGAACTGAAACTGACCATTGAAAGCCCCAAATTTACACTTGAATTAGTATAAAAAGTCACAAAGGCGGTTACATTGTAACTGCCTTTTGTGATATAATATGAAAATAACTCACAGATGACATTGACTTTCATGTGATAGAAAGATAAAATAGGAGAAGCTAAAAAATGAAGAAATTGATTATTATATCAGGTATTAGTGGAGTAGGAAAATCAACTCTTGCAAAGAAAATGTATCAAGTCAATTATATAGAAGCGAAATAGGAGGAGGAAAAAATGGACAAGCCAGCAGTAACATATGAATTGTTACATAAAGATAGTAAAACAGGAGCAAGACGAGGAGTGGTACATACACCACATGGAGATATACAAACGCCAGTATTTATGCCAGTAGGTACACAAGCAACAGTAAAATCAATGACACCAGAAGAACTAAAAGAAATAGGGGCGCAAATTATTCTGTCAAATACATATCACTTGTATCTAAGACCAGGACATGATTTAGTAAAAGAAGCAGGTGGGCTTCACAATTTTATGAAATGGGATAGACCTATTTTAACAGATTGCGGAGGTTTTCAAGTATTTAGTTTGAGTGACTTAAGAACTATTACAGAAGAAGGTGTAGAATTTAAGTCTCATTTAGATGGAAGCAAGCATTTTTTCTCACCAGAAAAAGTAATGGAAATAGAAGAAGCACTTGGTGCTGATATTATTATGTCATTTGATGAGTGTGTGAAATATCCTGAAACTTATGAATATACCAAACAATCTATGGAAAGAACAACGAGATGGGCAAAACGTTGCAAAGCAGCACACAAGACCACAGATAAACAAGCACTGTTTGGTATTATTCAAGGTGGATTTTATGAAGATTTAAGACAACAGTCTGCAAAAGACTTAATTGAATTAGACTTTCCAGGATATGCAATAGGTGGAATCAGCGTAGGAGAACCAAAAGAAGAATTCTTGAAAATGCTATATTATACAACGCCACTTATGCCAGAGAATAAACCAAGATATTTAATGGGAGTAGGAACACCAGACTATTTAATAGAAGCAGCACTTAGTGGAATTGATATGTGTGATTGTGTATTGCCAACAAGAATTGCAAGAAATGGAACAGCTATGACCTGGAACGGAAAAGTAGTGGTTCGAAATGCAACTTATGAAAGAGATTTCCGGACCATTAGATCCAGAATGTGATTGTTATACTTGTCGCAATTATACAAGAGCATATATTAGACATTTAGTCAAAACAAAAGAAATATTAGGAGACAGATTATTATCTATTCATAACTTATATTTCTTGACGAAATTGATGGAAAGAGTTAGAATAGAAATAGAGAATGATAATTTGGAAAACTTCAAAAATGAGTTTTACAAAAAATATGGTTACGAAAGTTGAGATGTCAGTTGAGGGACAGATGTCAGTTAAACTAACGTCCCTAAACTGACAAAATAGGAGGAAAACATGAATGATTTAATTGGTAATAACTACCAACCAAACAATGACCAACTAAAAGCAAAAAAGTGGATGAAGATAATTGGTGTTATCCTAGTATTATTACTTTTTATTTGTATTGGTTTAATTACTTTTATGTATTATTGGGAATCTACACAATTAAAAATTACAATAGATGGAAAAGCAAATACTAATTTAGAAAATATTTTATTAATACAAAATGGACAAGTATATTTACCAATTCGTGCATTTGCAGAATTTGTAGGGTATGAATCATATAGTGGAGATTATAAGCAATATGCAGAGGACAACACAAAATGTTATGTGCAGTCTACTAATGAAATAGCATCTTTTACTATGAATTCAGATAAAATCTATAAACTTTTGACAAATGGAAATGATTATGAATATTTTACAATTAATGAACCTGTAAAGATGATAAATGGTGTATTATATACAACAAAAGAAGGTGCTGAGAGAGCATTTAATATTGTATTTAATTATAATCAAGAACAAAATAGAATTACTATATATACTTTACCATATTTAGTAAATCAATATGCAGCCAAATTTAAAGATTCAGCTATTGCAGGAGATGGAACTAATTTTAGCAATCAAAAAGCATTATTAGATGATAGATTGATTGTTAAAAATACAGATAATTATTATGGAGTATCTGATTTATCTGGAAATGAAGTGTTAGGAACAAAATATAGAAGTATTAAATATGTAGAAAGTACTAAAGAATTTATTGTAACTACAGCAGAAGGTAAAATGGGAATTATGTCTTATGAGGCAGCTACTAAAATTAGCCCAGACTATGACCAAATTAAACAGATTGATAAAGATGCAGGGTTATATCTAGTAACAAATAGTAACAAACAAGGTGTTATTAACAACTCAGGAAATGTTATCGTGTATCTAGAATATGACCAAATTGGAGTAGATCCTGGTAGATTTAGTAGTAATAACATTAAAAATCAATATTTATTATATGATAATTGTATTCCAGTTAAAAAAGGAAACTTATGGGGAATCTTTGATAAAAATGGTAGACAGATTTTACCAATAGAATATGAAGATTTAGGATGTAGTGCAGGGGCAGGAAATTCCACAACGCAAACAGCTAATAACATTTTATTAATTCCTGATTACAAAGGAATTGTAGTTAAGAAAGATAATTTATATGGTGTAAGGGATTTTGAAGGAAAAGAATTGATACCAATTGCACTAAAGACAGTTTACTCAACTGTTTCAGCAGGAGAAGAAACGTATTACATGATTTACAATGACCAAGTTATGAATGTAATTACTTATATTAAGACCTATGTTATAAAAGATACTAGTAAGCCAAATGAAAATAACCAGAATGCTAATAATGTAGATAATAGTGCTACTACTAATAATATAGTAGGAAATGATACTACTAACAATGTAAATAATAACGAAACACAAGGAAATAATACACAAGAAACAAATGCAAATGTAGTAACAGATAATACACAATCAACTAACACAAATTCACCAACAAATGGACAAACAACAAATACAAATCAGCAAGGTAATAGTGGAAGTGCAGTAGGAGCTAATTCAGTACAAAATGGTACAGCTACTACACAACAATAATAGATAATACTTCTAAACTCCTTTTGGTAAGCATATAATAGAACAAAAGCTTATTTAAGAGGAGTTTTTGTATGGAAAAAGAAAATATTTTAAAAGCAAATATTGTAGCAGAAGAAAGTGAAATGAAAAAGAAAGTAATGGCAATTATAAAGGGATGTTTATTTGCTATTATATTATCCATTATTTTACTTACGATTTATGCTCTGCTATTAGCCAATACTACAATTTCAGAAAATACAATGATGCCAGTAGTACTAACAATTACAGGAATTAGTATTTTAATGGGTGGAACAATTAGTAGTAGGAAGATGAAAAAGAATGGACTAATTTATGGAGGAATTGTTGGTTTAGTCTATGTTCTTGCTTTATATGTAGCTTCTAGCATTTCTATGGTAGGCTTTTCACTATCAGGAAATTCTTTTATTATGTTAATAGTTGGAGTGATAACTGGAATTATAGGTGGAATTATTGGAGTGAATTTAGTGAACAAAAAATAAAATTTTTAAATAGTAGCTATCAGAAAAAATAGCAATTATTTTACGAAGAAATTCTGTAAAATAGTTGCTATTTTTTTTGTTTTAGGGTAATATATACAATAGAAAAAACATAGGAGGAAGAAACTTGATAACATTAGAAGATGTAAAGCAAAATGAAGAAGTAAAAGAATTGATTTTAAGTTCGCAAAAACAATTAAATGCACTAGGATATACAGAACATTCTATCAGACATATTAGCATTGTTTCACAACGTGCAGGAGAGGTTCTAAAAACATTAGATTATCCAGAAGAAAGAATTGAACTTGCAAAAATTGCAGGATATATGCATGATATTGGAAATTGTGTTAACCGCACAGACCATGCACATTCAGGAGCGATACTGGCATATCAAATTTTAAAGGATATGGGAATGGAAGCACATCATCGTACAGAAATTATGATGGCAATTGGAAATCATGATGAACAAACAGGAACAGCAGTAAGTGACATTTCAGCAGCACTCATTTTAGCAGATAAGTCAGACGTACATCGTGATAGAGTAGTAAACCCTAATATTTCTACCTTTGATAAACACGATAAAGTAAATTATGCAGTAACAAATGCTAATTTTATTATGAATAAAGAACAAAAGAAGGCAATTTTAGATTTAAAAATTGATACTGAAATATCACCAGTATTAGACTATTTTGAAATATTTATGGATAGAACTATGATGAGTAAATATGCAGCAAAGTATTTAGGAATATGGTTTGAATTAGTTATTAATGATACAAAATTATTATAAATAATGGGAGGAAAGAAAAGTGAAAATAGAGGAAAAATTAAAAGTAACATTAGTCATTTTAGTGATAATATTAATTTCACTAATCTCATTTGGTGGAATTTATTTTCCAAAAATGAAAGGTGTAGAAAATATGATTCCTGATTATCAATTAGGAATGGATTTAGAAGGAAGTAGATTAATTAAATTAGGGGTAGATAAGACAAAAAATACTGTTATATATGACAAGGACGGAAAAGTAGTTGACAAAGAAGGAGAAGGTACTACAAAAAAGGAAGAACCTGTTAATCCAGAAGATACTTTAACACAAGAGAATTACAACAAAGTTAAGGAAATTGTACAAAAAAGATTAGACATGATGAATACATCAGATTATACCATTAGACAAAATGAAAAAACAGGTGAACTATATGTACAAATTCCAGAAAATGCTAATACAGATTTAATAGCACAATATATGGCAGTTAAAGGGAAATTTACAGTACAAAATGAAAATAATGAAGTCTTATTAAACAAGAGCCATGTAAAAAAGGCAGAAGTAAGATATAGTTCAGGTGCAACTGGAACAGCTGTATATTTGACCATTCAATTAAATAAAGAGGGGACACAGATTTTCCAAGATATTACAAAAACTTATGTAATATCAACAGATGATGAAGGAAAAGACAATTCTAAAAAAATTACTATGAAAATAGATGACTCGACTTTGTTAGAAACTGCATTTGATAGTGAAATTTCTAATGGAATGATTCAAATGTCTATTGGTACTGCTACTACAGATAGTAGTACATTAGATGGATATGTAAAAGAAGCATCTAACATTACAGTATTATTAAATAGTGGAGAATTACCACTTACTTATGAAATTTCAGAAAATAGATATGTTATGTCAGACTTAACTTATGAAATGTTCTATATTCCAGTAGCAGTAATTGGAGCAGTGTTAGTAATTGGTCTAATCTTCTTAATGCTTAAGTACAAAAAGAATGGATTTTTAAGTTCTATTGCACTTATTGGATATCTTGCTGTATTATTATTAGTGTTACGTTATACTAATGTTATGCTAACAATGGAAGGTATGATAGCAATTATCATTACAGTTGTATTAGATTATATTTTCACTATCTATTTATTAAACTTTCGGCGTCGCTGGGGAAAATTTCGCTGTAGTTGGCACGCTTGATGTCC
>JAAWNJ010000064.1 GCA_022798895.1 Clostridia bacterium
CTAGAGCAACCGGTTCATACCCGGTAGGTCGTAGGTTCGAGCCCCACCGTCGCTACCAAAATATTCAATAGCTTACAGCCTAAAAAAGTTGAGAAATAGGTACTTGTAAGTTATTTTTTTGTTTTTAAAAATAATTTTCAAAAAGGACATTTAAAACCAATTAAAACCATTAAAAATCATTAAAATTCATTTCATAAAGGGAAGATAAAGGGAACGGAAAATGGAAGTATATGACAAAATAAAGAGTATAATAAAATAATTTAAAGGGAAAAATAGAAACTTTTGCATTCGATTTTAAAAGGTAAAGTAGAAAGAGATACTTTATCTTTTTTTTATGAACAAGAGGGGTAGGTGAAGTATTATATGTGAATGAAATTAATAAACCAGCATATTATGCAGTAATTCCAAGTGGAGTGAGATATTGTAAAGAATTGAAGTTTGCAGAACGATTATTGTATGGAGAAATAACAGCATTAACAAATAGAAATGGTTACTGTTTTGCAACGAATAAATACTTTGCAGAGCTATATAATGTGACTATAGAAACAATATCTAGGTGGGTATCACATTTACAAAGACTGGGATTTATAAAAGTAGAAATTATAAAATCAGACAAAAACGAAATATTAGAAAGAAGAATTTTTATTATAGATAATAGCAACAATACTTTTCTATCTAATACCTATTGTCAAAATAATCAATACCCCTATAGACAGAATAATCAATACCCTATTGACGAAAAAGTCAAAGAGAATAATATAAATATTAGGATAGATAGATTTTTTAATTTTATAATAAATAAAGAGGGCGAAGATCCAGAAAAGCTAACAAAAGTTCAAAAGATGGAACTATATGAGTTGTTAGAAAAGTTAGAATTAAATTATACAAAAGAAATTCTACAGATAATCACAGAAGAAAATATAGAAAAGTTAAAAATAGTAATATATGCTTTAAAAGAGTTAGTTATCAATGGAAAAGAAATATTAACACTTAAAAGAGAAAAATTATTGACCTTATATGACAAATGCAAGAGGAAACAAGAATCATACATTGGAACAGAAAAAGAGATAAACAACTTTTTTGAGTATTACTATATAAGTTTGGTAAAGGAATTAGAAAAAGCTATTTAGCTTTTATTTTTTTGCCTAAGATAAGGGGGAACAAAATGATACCAACTTATGATATAGATAGCATAACAGGAAATTTAGACACAATGTTTCAAAATATTATGAAAGTAGGCTTTATATTTTCTATTAGTTTATTAACAATATGGATGATAGTAAGTCTAGTAATATGGTTATTTCGGAGCCAAAAAGAAGTCCGAAAGAGCAATAAAGTTTGGAATAAAGAATTTTATAATAGCTTTAATATTAGCAATAATCGTACTAATCATTCCAATATTGTTTAGTATGTTTTAAGAAATATTAATGGAAATGTTACATACAACCGAAATTATTTGCCCTAAATAATTTGGAGGAAATGTATGAGAAAAGAGAGAGTAAAAGAAAATGTAAGAAAAGTATTTTATAAATTAAAAAATAAAATTTGGATGATACCAGCAACTGCTATGATGCTTCAAACAAAAGTGCTTGCAAGTAGTAGCATTAGTACAGCAGAAGTCAATCAGGCTACAGAAAACATTAAAAATGCAGTAATTAAGCTAGCGATGCCAATTCGGTGGAATTTTAGTATTTGTTAGTATTGTTATTATTGCACTTAAAATGATAGTCAATTCTAATAATGCCAACAAACGAAGTGAAAGCATAGGAGCATTAGCTTGGGTATGTGGCGGAACGATGCTATTGGGATTATCACTTATTGTTTCAGGAAT
Organism: Clostridia bacterium; assembly: GCA_022798895.1. Classification (GTDB taxonomy): domain Bacteria; phylum Bacillota; class Clostridia; order TANB77; family CAG-508; genus CAG-273. Next base: position 1,832 of record JAAWNJ010000064.1, read on the forward strand.
CATTTTAAGTATTGCAACAAATGGCGGAGGTGCATTGATAACTGGTGGTAGCACTAATGCTTAGACAGGAGGTAATCATATGATTTATAAAGTACCATTCGCATTTGAACATGAAGAAAAGATGTTTCGGAGGATATTTATCTCTTAGACAAATGCTATATCTTGTACTTGGAATTAGTTCGGCAGGAATTTTATTTATTCCAGTTATACCGATGCTAATAAAACTAATCGTATTTCTAACGATATTTACAATGTTTATAGCATTTGCATTCCTTAAAATAGGAACAAACTATGCAGATAAGTGTTTCCTAAACATTTTAAAATACCTATGCAGAAAGAAAATTTATATAAATGAAAGGTAGGATAAAATGGTAATTACATTTATTTTTGTATTAGCTGGTGTTTTATTTATGATAGGCACACTAATATATGTAAAAGACAAAAATAAGTTACAAGAGATAAAAAATTTAGATAAGTCTAATCTAAAGAAAGAAAAGAAAAATTTAAGTAATTTATGGGGAATAGATGAATTTAATAATCAAGTAATCACAATTAACAAGAACCAGCATTCTATTATCGTGGAACTTGAAAGCATTGAATATAGTCTAATGCAGGATGGAGAAAAAGCAAGTGTAGATAAAGAATTAGTAAGCATAGCACAAATGTTAAAATTTCCAATTCAATTCTTAGAAGTAAAGAAACAAATTGAATTAGGCGATATGCTGGAGAAAATTAAGGTTAATACAATAAATGCCAATGATAATGTAAAAGAATATGCAACACAAATTGTAAAACATTTAGAAATGTTACAAGCAGATCAGAACTTATTTGAAAGAAAAAACTATATGATTATCTCTTCATTTAATAGTAGGAGAATAGCAGAACAGGAACTAAAAGAGTTTTATGGTACATTAAGGTATCATTTACTGAATATAAAAATAAGTACAAGATTATTAAATGACAAAGAAATAATAGAACTCATCTATGAGCAACTCCATAAAGGAAACAAAAATAAAGTAGCAGACATTGAGGAAAAAGGAGGTTTTGGATTATATGTTACAAGTAAAAGTAGAGAAAAAACTAAAACCTTATAAACAAAAGAGAAAAGATAAAGGAAAGAATTTTTTTGATAATCAACCACAACTACTTTCACTATTAGCACCTGAGGTAATACAAGAAACAAAAGATTATGTGTATATGGGAAATGACAAATATGCAAGAATATTTACATTAATGATTTATCCTAGTTATATTCAAATCGGTTGGCTAGATGATATTCTAAATATAATAGGAGATGTAGATATCTCTACACAAGTACAAATTGCAGACGAAAGGAATGTTTCTAAATATTTGAGTCATAAAATAACAAAATTGAGGTCAGACTATTACTTATTTGAAAGTCAAGGAAACATTGAAGAATTGCCTAAGTTAGAAGAAAATATACAATCATATGAAGAAATGAGACATGACATAGGAATAAATAATGATAAACTATTTTTTGTTAAAATTACGCTAAGAGTAAATGCTAAAAGCCTAGAAGAATTGAATGAAAAGAGTAAATTGTTGCAAGATGAATTTGCCAACAGGTCTTGCGAAATAAGACCACTTTATTTTAAACAATTAGATGCACTAAAAGAAACTTTACCTTTGAACAATTATATTGTTAATGATAACAGTAGAAATATGACAACAGCAGGACTAGCTGCTATGTTTCCAATTGCAAGAACAAAGTCTAGTGTGAAAGATGGGATTTATCTAGGACAAGACTTATTTACAGGTTTGCCATATAGTTTAGAAACATTTGGAACAGGACTAGCCAATGCTAATATAGCCATATTCGGAATACCAGGAGCAGGAAAATCAGTAACAGTAAAAGTAATTGTAGGGAGAACAGCTCTTATTAACAGAAGGTCATCTATTTTAGACATAGAGGGCGAATATGTAAAGCAAACAGAAAAACTAGGAGGCAAGATTATAAAGGTAAGACAGGGAACTCCAGTAGGAATTAATTTGTTTGACATAGAAATTGACGAAGATGCTGACTTTATAGATATTGATGGCAAAGTAGCAGAGATAAGGGCCATTTTATATGGAATTATCAATAAATATGAAAACAGAGCATTAAAACCTCATGAAATTGCTGATATTGAAAAGGCTGTAAAAGAAGTATATAGAGAAAAAGGAATTACAAAAGATAAACAATCTTTATATGAAAGAAAAGGTGGGAAGATAGAAGGCAAAATTACTCTTGAAAATATAAAAAAGAAGATGCCAACACTTTCAGACTTTTATAGAGTAATGAAGGAAAAGATACAGAATAAAGAACTGACAGCAACATTAAGTAATTTTACAAAAGGAAATACATTAGGAATATTTGATTGTCAAAGTACATTACAGGTAAAGGAACAGACAATATGTTTTGATATTTCAGAAATAAAAGATGAGATTATGCGATATTATGTATGTTTGGTACTAACTACTTGGCTTACCAACAAATATATTGCTACAAAAGAAAGAAACAAAAGATATGTTATAGTAGATGAGGCTTGGAATTTATTTAAGAATAAAGAAACATCAGACTTTTTAGAAAACTTAGCAAGAAGAGCAAGAAAAAAAGGTGTAGCAATGATACTAGCAACACAAAACTTAGCAGAGTTAAGACAAAATAATCAAGCTGAAGCTATCATGAACTGTTGTGATACAGTCATTTTATTAAAACAATCAATTGGAAGTATTGAGGAAATAATGAAATTCTTTAAACTACCAAGTGGAGCAAAGGAAATACTAACAAAAGCAAGACCAGGAGAATGTATTTTAATTAGAGGGGGAGAAATAAGAGCAATAAAGGTTGATATGACTAAATTTGAAAGTGAGTTTATAAAAACCTAAATAAAGGTGGTGAAACAATTTTGAATATTAAAAAGATTTTAGTAAGTATGCTATTAGTAATACTTATTTTTTTTAGTTTTGCACAAGTACAAGTTAAGGCAACTAATAACGAAATAGATGTAGAAAAGGTAATTGACAAAGATGAAGGAGGCTTGTTTGAAAAGATAATTGCTAAGATAATCCGGAGGATTAGCAGAAACAGTATTCAATTTAACAACAAATGAAATATTTGGAGTAGGTTTTAAAAACTATGACGAATTAGTATTTGGTAATAATCAAACTGATATTTCTCCTTTTACACAAGAACAGTGGAATTTAATGATAAGTTGGTATTGGAAAATAGCAAGTATCATTGGAGGTCCAATTTTAATTGCTATTGTAATACTTGCTTGGAAAATGATAGTTGCAAGCATAAGTCCTGAAAAACGAAATGAAGTCAAAGATAACTTAATGCGACTGATCTTTGGAGTAGCAGCTATTGGTTTTGCACCAATTTTTGTAAAGCTCATGTTACTATTAAATAATTCTCTAGTAAAACTATTAGTAGGAACAGTTCATGGAAGTTTAGACGATTTATTAGGAAATTCATTATTAACAAACATAAACACAGGTAATGCAATAGCAACAGCAATAGTAATCGCAATGTTTGCTTACTTATTCGTAAAGGTAAATGTTAAGTTTATTATTAGACAATTTACGTTAATTGTATTTACTATATTTACACCGATTGTTGCCGTATTTTGGATAATAAACAAAAGAACAATAGCAGCAAGTATTTGGTTTGGACAAATTATTATCAATAGTTTTATGCAGTTTATATATACTTTTTTATTCTTAATATATATGAACTTTCTACCAAAGAGTGGTGGTTGGGCAACTACTTTATTGTGGGCTATGATGATGTTACCTTTAGCAGATGTCTTACAAAACACAATGCAAAACTTAGTAAGTAGAATGGCGGGAGTAAACAATGAAGAACTTTCTAATCGTGGTATTGGAATGGGAGTTGCTATGGGCTATACCATTAAGAGTATTGCATACCAATTTAAAAACGAAAATCAAGAAAAGGTAGTAGGAGCAAGAAAAGCAATAGCATCAGTACTTGTACCACAAGCATCAGGAACAGCAGGAGCAAGTAAATCAGCACCACTACAAGGCGAAAGTTATGAAAGTCATTCACAAAATATTATGGATGACAAAAACTCAGTAAATGTAACAGGAGAAAATAAAAAGAATAATAAAACAGAAGAACTACTATTTAATAGTGAAAAAGTAGTAGAAGATAATATGACAAGTGGAATAAAAAAGGCATTTAATGCAGGTAAAGGCTTTATGAATATGGGAATGCAAATGGCAGAAGGCAGGAATTTTAAAACAAATCAAGAAAAGTCAATAAATAGCCAAAGAATGTATGATAGGAATAATATTAATAACACTAGAAGAGAAGACATAGAAGAAAACACAAATAAGATTATCACTATCAATGAGGAAAACGACGATGAAGAATAAGAAGAAAATAAAAGTAGCAGGATTTATTTTTATTTTGATAAAGCCTTTTATTGTTCCTATTATTATTATAGCAATTATTTGTGGTCTAGTATGTAGCTTAACAGATATGCTATATATTTTTTTTAACAATGAGGATAAAGTAGATATAAAAGAAGAACTTGCCTATTATGATACTGAATATGAGAAAGAAGAGATGACAGGCTTTTTCTCAAGTGTTTGGGATTTTGTAGCAAAGATATTTGGAGGTGGAGAAATAGCAGATAATACAGAATGGCCAGTAGATGGGTATTATACTATTACAAGTTATTTTGGTTATCGTGATGCTCCTACAGCTGGAGCAACTAGCTTTCATGGAGGATTAGATATAGGGGCGCCTGAAGGAGCAAAGTTAGTTTCAATTATGGATGCAGAAGTATTATCAATAGGATGGTGGGGTTCAGCAGGTTATACGATTAAGTTAAAAAGTATAGATGGAGAATATAACCTTTCCTATTATCATGTTTCACCAGAGTACATAGTATCAAAAGGACAAAAAGTAAAAAAGGGTGAAATTATAGGAAAAGTAGGACCTCTTAATGTATATGGCGTAGAAAATAATCCATATAGAGATAGTCAAGGAAGGCCAACAAATGGAGCTACTACAGGTTGCCATTGTCATTTTGAAGTAAGAAGAAATGGAGAACTAATAGATCCATTAGAAATAGTAAAGAAGGAGGATTTTATTTAATGGTAGTTATATATACAGGAATAGAAGAAATTGACAAAGAGATACAACAACAGCTAAGTGATTCAATTATTGCACATTATAGTGATTACTTAATAGAAAGTAATACTTTTGAAGGGCAGACAGTGGTATTATCAGCACAAGCTATTGAAGATAATTTAGAGGAATTTTTATTTCTACTAAAACAAATGAATATGAGAGTTATTTTATTACTTAAATCGCCTAGACAAGAAGAAACTAAAATAGCATTACAATTGGGAATATATGATATTGTATTTGGAAATTTTTATGCAAGTCAAATTAAAGATATTTTAGAACATCCGAAGAGATTTAAAGATATTGCAGATTTGTATAGAAAGACATTTAATATAGAACTAAAAATACAAAAGAGAATTAGAAATCAAAAAGCTAATTCTTTTTTTAGTAGAAAGTAAAAAAGAAAAAATAAAAATTAAGTTAAGGAGGTGATGCTGGGAGTTATGAAAAGAAGTAGTAATAAAATAAAAAAAGTAATGATAATAACCAGTATAATTGTATTTGCTGTAATACTAATAATATCTATTTACTTTTTAATGAAAGACTTTTTATCATATAAAGAAAGTAATGATGAAAGCAAAGAATTAGCACAAGAGGTTGCTATACAAGAAGAAAATGAAGAAAAGGCAGAAATAGATTGGGAAAAACTAGACGATATAAACAAAGATATTATTGGATGGATAAAAATTGAGGGAACACATATTGATTATCCTATTCTTCAAGATGGTAGTCAATTACAGTATTTAAGAAAGTCCTTCAATGGAAAGTATAATATCAATGGTTCAATATTTACTTTAAACAATAATCCATTTGGAGACAGTGAAACAATTGTATATGGTCATAATATGAAAAGTAAAATTATGTTTTCAGAATTAGATAAATATATGAAAGAGGATTTTTTCTATAAACGTTCTAAGTTTGAAATATATACGAAAGGGCAAAATTATAAAGCAACGGTGTTTAGCTGTTATTCTACTAATGTATATCAAGAAGAAAAGTATATTAAAACATTAGATTTTGATGAAAAGGTAGAGTATTATAAAAAAGCGAGTAAATATTCTATGGAAAACATAGGAAAAGTAAAAAAAATTGTAAAATTATCGACATGCTCATACCTAGATAGTCATACAATGCCAACGAGTGAAAGGTATTACATAGTGGCAAAATTAGAAGAAATTGATTAAAAAGCCATAAACTAATTGATTTTAATAGTATTAGAGGGATTATGAAAAGAAAAATTTTTGATATTATACAAATTAATAAAAATATGCTATACTCTTGGTCAAGGAGAGTGATGTAATATGAAAAAGATTTTTTTAATACTAATAACAATTCTATTATTAATTGGCATTATAGTTTGTATATTTGTAATGCAACCTAAAGAGGTAAGTAGCATTCCAGAAGATACAGGTGTAAAGATTGGAGAATTAAACGATACAAATATATTAACAAATAATGTAGAATCTTCTAATAGTGCAACTACAAAAAATATTGAAATAGAAAACAGCATAAACGAAAACAAAGAAAAAGGAAATAATACAAATGCTTTAATGAACACTACTTCAAAGAATAAAACAGAAGACAAAAACAAGACAACAGCTCAAGTACAAACGAGTAACACAAATAAAAGTAGTAATACCACTTCAAAAAAGACAACAGCTAACAATAATTCTAATACAAGTAAAAATCAAGTAAGTTCTAATTCAAATAAAACATCTGGTAGTATAAATAAAGCAAATACTAATATATCAAATTCTAAACCTACGGCAACTACTAAAAAAGAAGAAACCCATAAACATTTTATGAAAGTTAATGCAGGATGGTTTAAATCAGTTGATGAATTAGAGAAAGAAGTAGACAGAGAATTTGAAAAATGGGATAGAAAGTATAATGCTGGTAAAATTACTTGGGATGAATTAGGCAAGTATTGTCCTATTGGATATGAGTCATTTAGATGCTCTTGTGGAATGTATGGTTTAAATTATTCGTATGAGTAATTAGAAAGATAAACAAAAGAAATAGAGAAAGCAAAGAGGTTGAATAAGATTTCAACTTCTTTTTTATGTGTAAAAATTATTAAAGGAGAGGAGAAAAAGTAAATGAAAGGATTAAAAAAGAATTTTAAGAGAATTATATATTTACTTTTATTAATTGTAGTATTATTCAATGCTACAGGTGCAACAGCACAAAAAGTTTTCGCAGTTATTACACAAGGAACATACATTGCGAGAATTTATGAAACCCCATATACAGACAACTTGGGTCAAAATATTTTTAAAATAAGAGTTGAACGGAGATGAGATTCCGAAGTTAACAGACACTCGGATTTGGTCAAACAGCATTTTGCCTTAACCATCATCTTGATCATCCTGAAACATTTTTACCTTATGATGTTTCAAGTGATTTTTCATCTAATAATGATTTTAAAAAGAGTGCTAGAATAGCCTACTTAGGATACTATAGATACTCAAATGCGTCTGGAAACGCAAGTCAAGGGCTAACAGGAAGAGCAGATAATGTGCAATATGCTT
>JAAWNJ010000065.1 GCA_022798895.1 Clostridia bacterium
TTCTTAGCATGTCCAGGATACCCAGAGTGTAAAAATGCAAAACCAATTGTTGAAACAATAGATGTGCCTTGCCCAGTATGTGGTGGAACAGTACAAGTGAAGAAGTCAAAAAGAGGTAGAAAATTCTATGTTTGTGAAAACAATGGGAAGACTTGTGAATACATTTCATGGAATGCACCAAAGGTAGGAGAAGAATGGCATCCAGAAGAAAAAGTAGAAAAGACAAAGAAGAAAACGACTAGAAAATCTACAAGTAAGAAATCAAGTAAAAAGAAAGCAGCAAGTAAGAAAAAAACAACAAATAAATAATGGAAAAGTGCAAGAATTCACATTATTGGCTTCAAAAATGTGAATTCTTGCACTTTTTATGGACGAAATTAAAGACACACTTCTTTCTTATCTGTATTTACATAAATTCGGAGTGCTTTTGACTTTTTGCTACTAAAATGCTATAATATAGACATCGCAATATCGCACAATTTGAAAAAAATGAAGGGGGATAAAAATATGGTATATTTTTATAGTTGTGATGTAGAAGTTCGTGGAGGGCAGAGCATAAAAATAGACGGATTTAAACCAATGAACAGAAGGATTGAAACAATTGAAGATGTTAAGAGAACAGAAGAATTTATAAAGCAGGATATCTTCGAGGAGCTGTTTCGGCAAGGGAAGATCCTAAGAAGAGAGGATATAGATCATATGAGCATACACTACAATGCATTCAACCCTTTATAAGCGCAAAAGCCTTGGAGCAGGTGGTAATACCATCTGCTTCAAGTTTTTTCTTTTCCTACCTTGAAAATGAATGATTCATATAGTATAATATTAAAATTGATAAATTTTGTGGAGGAAAGAAGATGTTAGAAAATAGAGAACAAATTCGAGAAAAAGAAAACCATAGAGTTTTTAAGCAATTACTAGGTAGTTTTATGCAAGAAGAGGAAGAAACAAAACAAGAACAAATAGAATATGCCAAAAACATCCAGATTATTCCTAAAATTTATTATGATGATTTTCAAAAAAAGATGAAAATAGAATTCAAGATAGGGGATAAACAGTTATATAAAATCAAGAATTTACCAGACTTTTATACCAAAATGCTTCATCAAGAGCCTTATCAATATGGAGCAAAATTAAATTTCATTCATAAAAGGGAATCTTTTTCGGAAGAATCTCTTCCTATTTTAGACTTTATGTTAAAATATGCAGAAATTATGAAATATAGTAATGAAGCAGCAGAAAGCTACAATTACTATAAGAAGGCATATGTACTAGACAATATTTTTATTTCCAACATGGGACTAGATGACTTATTTGATGCACTAAAAGATACAGAAGTAATATTTCAAAGAAATAGTCTTGAAAAAACAGTGTATTTCTCTACTATAGAGCCAGAAATCCCATTTGTTATCACACAAGTATCCAATGAAAAATTTAATTTTCAAGCCAATATTGATATCTTTAGCTATGATATTTTAGAAGGTAAAGACTATATTTACATGCTTTTTAAAGACACGATTTATCGTTGTAGCAAGGAATTTGAAAATAGTACTTTGAAATTATTAGATGTATTACGAAAAAACTATACGAATCAAGTTACAATAGACGAAACAGAATTAAGTAGCTTTTTTTCGGTAATTGCACCAAACTTAACAAGCGAAGTACAAAAAGAAAACCTATCACCAGAAGTTGAAAAAAGATGTGTACCAAAACCTTTAGGAGTAAAAATTTATTTAGATTATGACAAGAATAACAATGTGGTAGCAGATATTCGTTTTTGCTATGAAGACTTTGAATTTAACCCATTAATGAATGAAAAAGTACCAATAGCACGTAATATTATTGGAGAAAATGAGGCCTTACATCAATTTATTAAAACAGGATTTATGTTAGACAAAGTAAATGCAAAACTTGTTTTAGCAAAAGAGGATACGATTTATCAGTTTTTATCAGAAGAAATTGAAGGCTATATGAAGAGATATGAAGTGTTAGTGACAGATGATTTTCGTAAGAAAGAAATTCATAGTTTTCAAATGAAAAATATTGGTATTCGTATTGAAAATAATTTGTTAGAAATTGATTTATCACAAATCGGAATTGATTTAACAGACTTAGCCCAAATGCTACAAAAATATCAATTAAAGAAAAAGTTTTATCGCTTAAAAGATGGAACATATATGAAATTAGAAAACAATGAGACCATGCAATTTTTAGAAGACCTAACTACTAGTATGGAAATTGATAGCAAAGATTTAGCTAGTGGAGTGATGAAAATTCCAGCATATCGTACACTATATTTAGAAAAAATGTTACAGTCTCTAAAAAATGTTACGATACAAAAAGATAGTTCTTATCAAAAAATGATAAAGCAATTAGAAAGCGAAGGGGAAAGTACAGAGATAGAACTGCCAGAAGGGTTGCAAGCAGACCTAAGAAACTACCAAAAAGTAGGATATCAATGGTTGAAAACATTAGATGAATATCACTTTGGTGGCATTTTAGCAGATGATATGGGGCTTCGGAAAAACACTTCAAGTATTAGCTGTTCTTTTGTCCTATATTAATAGCCAAAAGAAAGATAAGAAAAAAGCGCAGCCTTCTATGGTAGCATGCCCAAGTTCTTTAACGCTAAATTGGTTAGGAGAAACAGAAAAATTTGCACCTACTTTAAAAGCATTAGTAGTTAGTGGAAGTGCACAAGAGCGAGAAAAGAAAATTCGTACAATTGACCAATATGATGTAATTATTACTTCCTATGACTCTTTAAAAAGAGATATTGAGCTATATGAAGAGAGATATCAATTTAAGTATATGATTGCAGATGAAGCACAATATATCAAAAATAATAACACGCAAAATGCAAAAGCAATCAAGAAGATAACTGCGCAAACAAGGTTTGCTTTAACAGGAACTCCAATTGAAAATTCACTTTCAGAATTATGGTCTATTTTTGACTTTATTATGCCAGGGTATTTATTTAAGTATCGTAAATTTAAAGAGATATATGAATTAGCTATTGTAAAAGAAAATAGCGAGCAAGCTATGCAAAGATTAAAGAAAATGATAGAGCCATTTGTACTAAGAAGAATCAAGAAAGAAGTATTAACAGAATTGCCAGATAAGACAGTAACAGTACTATACAACGAGATGGAAGAAGAACAACAAAAGATTTATTTAAGTCATTTAGCAAGAGCGAAAAAGGAAGTAGCTGATGAAATCCAAATGAATGGATTTGAAAACAGCCAAATTAAAATTTTAGCTTTGTTAATGAGACTAAGGCAAATTTGTTGTCACCCGAATTTGTTTTTACAAGATTATGAAGGAGAGAGTAGCAAATTAACTCAGTGTATAGATGTCATTACAGATGCTACTGAAGGTGGGCACAAAATATTACTATTTTCTGGCTATACTTCCATGTTTCCGATTATAGAAAAAGAATTGAAGAAAAGACAGATTAGTTATCTAAAGTTAACAGGACAAACCAAAGTATCAGAAAGAATAGAATTAGTAGATAAATTTAATGAAGATCAAGAGATTAAAGTATTTCTCATTTCTTTAAAAGCAGGGGGAACAGGGCTAAATCTAACAGGTGCAGACATGGTAATCCATTATGATCCCTGGTGGAATATTTCAGCAGAAAATCAAGCAACCGATAGAACTTATAGAATTGGACAAAAAAATAATGTACAAGTGTATAAATTAATTACTAAAAATTCTATCGAAGAGAAGATATATGAGTTACAGCAGAAAAAGGCAAAATTAGTAGATAATATGCTGTCTACACAAAATACATTTATTAACCAATTGTCTAAAGAAGATATCATGGAATTATTTGGTTGAAAATATCTTGCATTATGGAAACTTGTGTGATATAATACGACCCAAGCAACATTCCAAGTATTGTGTGTTTTCATTGCAGTAAACATCAGGAGGTTCGCTAAATGGAAAGAAGACAAACCTATTCATATGGTCCAGCAAGAAATGGGGTTAGGCTGACTGCTGGCTGCGCTATTGGGATAATGGTGTTTTACATCTTACTGTTTATTACAGGAAGATATGTCGACATAACCAAATGGCTCATTCATATCAACGTGGGGTACTGGAGTGTCCTGGCAGTATGTGTAGCAAGCTGTGGAATATCCATTCTTTGCAAAACAAAAAAAGAACTGAAGATATCGGATACAGAAGTACATTACCTCTATGGGGTATTGTCAAAACAGAAAGTATCGATACCAATTTCTAAGGTTCGGTCATGTAAAATTGGCACAAGCCTTTTACAAAGGGCTTTTGGCTTATCGACTTTGAGCATTTGCACAGCAGGGGACAATGACAGAATCTCCTTTGAAGACATCAAAGGAGGACAGGAGGCATATCGTACCATTATGAGTATGATTCAATAGTGCGCTTTGAAAAACACACAATACGACATTCCTAAGTTTAGGAAAAGAGGGCTTTTTTATGAACAATTTGTTCGTAGAAAAGTCCTTGCTTTTATTTATTAATATTGCCTTTTCATATAAATACTAGATAATGATTTAATAAATAGACTTAACAGTACTTGCTATTATGTGAAATATAATTTGGTTGCAAATTTGTTGCATTATGGTAACTTGTATGATATAATATAGAGTAGGTAGCATTTCAAGTATTGTGTGTTTCATTTTAATGACTTTAGGAGGAGAACAAAATGAGCAAAATGAGAACTAGAAAGATTTATCCATACGATTCGTCAAAGGACATGATAAGGTTACTATGTAGTTTCGCTATTTTCGTGATAGCAATTTTTACCATCGGGATGACTGTAGAAAAGTTCATTGACCTGAATCAATGGGGAAAAGAAATTCTAACTGCGCTTTTATTTTGCGTTGTGATGTATCCAGCGGGCTTTTTCGCATCTATCTGTGGTAAAATGCAAAAGAAATTAAAGATATCGGACACAGAAGTATACTATCTCTATGGATGGGTATTTAAAAGGAAGATATCAATACCGATTTCTAAGGTGATGGGATGCGAAATTAGTACAAGTCCTTTGCAAAAAATTGTTGGATTATCAACAATAAGCATTTGGACTGAGGAAAGAGAGGAAACAATTTGCTTTAAAGACATCAAAAATGGAAAGGATGCATATCAGACAATTTGGAAACTGGTGCAAGACCACGCCTCGGAAAACACATGATACAATATTCCTGTATTCAGGAAGAGGACTCTTTCATGAACAATTTGTTCATAAAAGGGTCCTGCTTTTTGTTTTAATGATAAAAAACAATTGACAAAATGCGACAATTCGATATAATAAAATTCAATAGGTAGAGAAAGGATATTCAAATTCATGAAAGATTACATTAATGTAATTGGTGGAGGGCTAGCTGGATGTGAAGCTGCTTATCAAATTGCCAAAAGAGGAATTAAAGTAAAACTATATGAAATGAAGCCAAAGAATTTTTCGGCTGCTCATAGTAATCCAAATTTGGCAGAGATTGTATGTAGCAATTCTTTGAAGTCTAATTTGCATACGAATGCCTGTGGACTATTAAAAGAAGAACTTCGTTTACTAGATTCTTTATTAATTCGTATAGCAGATGAAACAGCTGTGCCAGCAGGGCAAGCTTTAGCTGTTGACCGTGAAAAGTTTACGAAACGAGTAACAGAAGAAATTGAGAAAATAGAAAATATAGAAGTAATACATCAAGAAGTCGGGAATGAGGCTGTAAATAATATAGATGATATTTTGATAAATGAAGAAAGGTATAGTGAATTAGAAGAAATGGCAAGATGTGGAATTGTTGTAGTAAGCACTGGACCTTTAACATCTGATAAACTTTCTAAAGAAATTGCACAAATAACAGGACAAGATAAACTGTATTTTTATGATGCAGCAGCTCCAATTTTAGAAAAAGAATCTATTGATATGAATATAGCTTTTTGGGGAGAACGTTATGAACAAGAAAGAGAAAAAGAGGAAGATATAGAAACATGGCAAAAAAGGATAGGGACACAAAAAGAAGAAAGTTATATTAATCTTCCTATGAATCAGGAAGAATATGAAGCATTTTGGACAGCTTTAGTAAATGCAGAGATTGTAACATTACATGAATTTGAAAAGAGAGAGATTTTTGAAGGTTGTATGCCAATTGAAGTGATGGCAAAGAGAGGAAAAGATACTTTGAGATTTGGTCCTCTAAAGCCAGTAGGCTTTACAGATCCAAGAACTGGTAGAAGACCTTATGCAATAGTACAACTAAGACAAGACAATAGCGAAGGAAATTTGTTTAATATGGTAGGCTTTCAAACTAATTTGAAATTTGGAGAGCAGCAAAGGGTGTTTAGTATGATACCAGGACTTCAAAATGTAGAGTTTGTAAAATATGGAGTAATGCATCGCAATACTTATATTAATTCTAGTAAGTTATTAGACAATACTTACCATTTAAAAAGTAATCCTAATATTTATTTTGCAGGACAACTAACAGGAGTAGAAGGATATGTTGAGTCTATTGCTTCTGGATTAGTCGTGGGATTGAATGTAGTGAGACAATATTTAGAAGAAGAAAAAATAGTTTTCCCAGAAATCACAATGATAGGAGCTCTCAGTAGTTATATATCGACAGAGAATGAGAATTTTCAACCTATGAATGCGAATTTTGGGATTTTACCAAGTCTAGAGGGAAGAATAAAGGATAAGAAATTAAGATACACAAAATTGGCAGATAGGGCATTAGAAAGTCTAAAAGAAATATTACAAAAATATGACAAATAGATTAAACTTTTAAGACAAATTAAAGAAATTTACATAATAAGGTTGCAAAAATACGAAAGTTGTTGTATAATAGACACTAGAGTTATTATGAGAAAAAAGCTTCTTGACCATAAGGAGAGGAGCGTGGGAGGAAAAATATGGATAAAAATGTTTTACAGGAGTATCAAAGAAGAGTAGACCAATGGGCTAATGATTTAGAAAAAAGACCTATTGAACTACAAGAAAGGATTGCAAGAGAGCAAACTGAATTACAAGATAGAATTGCAAGTCAAGAAAGAGAACTACAAGAGCAAATTGCAAGTCAAGAAAGCGAATTACAAGAGCGAATTGCAAGTCAACACAGGGAGTTACAAAATAGAATAGAACCAGAACAAAACAAATTAACAGAAATAATAAGTGCAAATGAAGTAGAGTTAAGGGAGCTACAAGGTCCTGCTAATATGGACGATGTAACTTACACAGAAAGTCTTGGGAAAAGAGTAGTTGCAACAAAAAGAGAAGAATATAGTCAAGATGAAGAAGGAAAACTACTTAGAGAATTTGACATAGCTGTAAATGATAGTGCTGTAACGAGAGCAGAAATAGATCAAGTAATAGAAGCATTAAGAAAAGAAAGAGAAAGAATTAGACAAGAAAGAAGAGATGTACTTAATAAGGAAATACAAGATGCGAAAAGTAGACAAGCAGAACTTGAAGCAGAATTGAGAGAAGGGCAAGAAAGCATTAGAGCAGAAGTAGCAGAAGGAGTGGAAAAAATTACATTAGAAGCAAAAGAAGGACAAGAAAGAATTGACTTAGAAGCAAAAGAAGGGCAAGAAAGAATTGCATTAGAAGAACAAAAAGGGCAAGAAGAAAATGCAAGAGAAGCAGAAGCGACAAAAAATCAATTGACAGATGAATTACAAGAAGCAAAAAGAGAGATTGAAGCTAAGATACAAAGAAAAAAAGAGAATATAAGCAAGAAGATGTCTGAATTTGATGAGGCATTTAAAGAAGGTAGTATACATAAGCAAACAGTGACTTTATATAAAGATACAGAGTCAAAAGTTTACACAGCAGCTAAATCAGAATTGGAGAAATGTGAAAGAGTTGCAAAGTCAGCACAAACAAGAGTAAAGAGATTGACTAGAGAAATTTCACATCTAGAACAAGATTTAGGACAAATAGATGGTTTATTAGGTAAACTATCTAACAGCAGAGAAGTAGATGAAATTGCAAGGCAAGAAGATGAAATGTGGGCAGAATATAGAGACGAGCAAAAGAGACAAGAGGCAGATAGAGAAAGACAAATAGACGAAGCAATAAAACATAAGCAAGAGCAAGAAAAAGGGCAGGAAATTGAAGCGAATAGAGATGCAGAAGATGCTGTTAAGGCAGGCTATGCTGATGGGTTAAATCCAGATATAGAAGACCCTATTATTGAACCTAAAAAAGCACAAAAGTCAGCTAGTCAAAATCCAGTACAATCAAAAGGAGATAAAACGCAACAGTCAACACAAACAACACCTACTACATCACAAGGACCTAAGTTAAATCCTAAATCAGAAGAGTGGAAAGTAGAAAGTGTAACATTTTCAATTGAAGATGAGAGTAATCCAGTTTATAAAGCTATTGTATCAAATGGAAAAGAAACGAGAGAATTTACTTCAACAGAAATTGCAGTATTAGATACAGAATTTGACAGTGATGAAATAACGGCTTTAGATCGAAAAGGAATTGAGAATGCTGAGAAGTGTTATGACAAAGGATTAGCAACACTTCTAGAGCAAATAGATGAAAAATTGAAAACTGCTAGTTTAGAAGAATATCAAGCAGTTCTTAGATATCCAGGAAGATATAATGATAAGATGAGAATTGCTTACGACTTTTCCGAACTAAAAGGAAAAGCAAGCAAAGAAATGAAACA
The DNA here is from genome assembly GCA_022798895.1 of Clostridia bacterium. GTDB lineage: Bacteria > Bacillota > Clostridia > TANB77 > CAG-508 > CAG-273. The sequence continues at coordinate 8,664 of JAAWNJ010000065.1, forward strand.
ACTTCAAAAAGTAGCGAAGGAATGTAGCAGAAAAGGGGCAGCAGTTTATCAAAAAAGACCTAATATTTTCCAGAAAATATGGAGAATTTTAACTAATAAGGTTAAAATATTAAGAGAAATTAATGCAAGTGAAGAGGAAATAAGAACAGCAAGTATGAGAGAAGCAATGGAAGAGGGACTAGAAGATAGACCTTATGAATTAGACATAGATGCTTTAAAAGAGTATCCAGAGTTTTCTCCTGAAATTGCTCAAGAGCAGCTAGAAGCGAGAATGAAAACGGTAGAAGAAAAAGTAAATTTGGATGAGGTAATAGATACTGCAAAGAAATGGAGAGAAGCACAACATATAAAAACACCAGTAATGAAAGCAGAGACAAAAGAAAAATCAATAGAAGTAAATCCAGCAGATGTATCAATACTTAGTAGAGAGGAAGCTGAACAATTGCTGGAGGAAGATAGGTAAAGTGAAAATGCCTAGAAAATTCAATCTTTATCTTGACTTTAAACTTAAAAAATGATAAAATAAAAACCGTTAGTGTAAAACACATGAATTGTGTATTTCCCTAACGGTTTTCTGTATTCTTGGAACTTATTTGCGTAGCATATAAGTGACTTAGAAGACAGTAATACATTTGTTACAATTTCTTAATGAATTTATCATTTAGAAATTGTTAAAATGTATTTCATATTATATAAAGTGAAAAGAGGTGAAATTTAAGTGCCAACAATCAACCAATTAGTAAGAAAAGGTAGAAAAAGTTCTACAACAAAATCAACAGCACCAGCATTACAACATG
>JAAWNJ010000005.1 GCA_022798895.1 Clostridia bacterium
AGATGGTTTGAAATATCCTTTTTCATTCCACTCTTGATAAATCTCCTCCTCAAAACTTTTTGGTTCAAACTTTCCTTCTAATGGCTTACGATTACTCATATTTTCCTCCTTCATTTTTATAAGGTTTACAACTTCACTACGCTACGCATAAGTTATTTGTAACTCGTTTTACTCGAACGACTAACTTAATCTCGCTTTGCTCGATTGTATAAGTCATCTGTAGATTACTTTGTTTCACACAGCTGACTTAAATTTTCTATTAATTCAAATCTCACTTTTTGTCCTGTAACATTATCTGGTCTTTCTGGAATTTCCTCTAAAAACATTTTCTCAGGTCTAACACAAATGATGTTTGAACCATCTAAATGTCTATACACAACCATTCTTTCTCTTGTTTCTGAATCTAATCCTACACAAATGACATAATAAAATGGTCCTTTAAAATGTCTGTACACTTCTCCTTCTTTTACTTCTTTCATAACTTTTTTCCTCCTTAATTTTATATTTTATTAGTTAAACTAAGGTTTACCAGCTTACTTAGGTAATACAGCAAAAACCTCGCTCCTATATAAGGGCGAGGTAATTTTCTCACGGTACCACCTTAATTTTGACCAATAAATTAGCCAAATCTTCAAATCCTTTTAACGCAAGTTACACGGATAAGCTTAAGTTTATTTTCAGCTTATCAACTCCAAAGCTACCTTCTGTTCTCGTTTCTATAAGAAGCTCCCAGCATATCTACTTCTTTTCTCTTTCTAGCTCGTTTGAACTTACTCCTCTTTTTCTTCGTTTTTCAAAATTCTGTAAATATTGTAGCATACTATTTTTTAAATGGCAAGATTTTTTTATTTCATAACGAAATAAAAAATCAAAGCTCCTATCATTGCTATCATAAACCCTAATATTTTTAGTCCTAAACTTCCTTCATTTTGGTCTCCAAAACTAAAAGCCTTTTTTGTAATCACTCTTGCATCAAAAATACAAACTACACCAATAGCTACTAAAATCATTGCTACTATTCTTAAGATAATTTGTCCCATTTTTACTCCTTCTCTTGATATACTCCATTCAAAACTAAGGTGTGTCCCCAACCTGACAACTTTGTCAGAAAAAGGAACGTCCCCAACCTGACACTAACTGTTGAAAGTCACTGTATACTTACATTCAAATGAATCATTTGGTTTTAGCGAAATTAAATCTCGCTTTTGTGTAAATACTCCTGAACCTTTTACTGTATCTGCTGTTGAAAACCATGGCTCAATACAAATAAATGGTGCATTTGGCTTTGACCAAATTGCTAAATATGGAAAATCTGTAAAATCCATTGTTAAAACAGTGTCCTCTGTTATTCTCTTTTTCAAACTAATTTTATTGGAAGTAATTCCTTTCATGATTAATGCATCATTATCAAATGTATGTGGACCAATTGGAATAATCTTTTTATTCTCCATTGGATTTTTAGCATATTCTGTACCAATTAATCCATCTATCAAATAAAGAAAGTGAATTTTATCTTCTTCTTGTTCAAATTCTAAATAATAATGCCCTTTTTTTAATTCCTGTTGGTCTATTTTGAAAGCTGGATGTCCACCTATTCCAAATGGTAAGTTAATTAGACCTGTATTCACTACTTTATAAATTGTAGTTAATTTATTACCTTCTGTGCGATACGTATTGTATAATTCAAATTCATAAGGATATTTTGCCAATGTATACTTATTACTTCTTAAAACATAGGAATGAAAATTATCTAATTTTGTTATTGGCTCAAACTCTAAATCTCTAGCAAATCCATGTTGCATTAATTCATAAGTTCTTCCACCAATTAAAGTTTTATTCTTCTTTAATTTTCCTACAATAGGAAATAATACTGGTGAATGCCTTTTCCAATAAATTCTACCATTTTCGTCTATATAGCTTTCGCCTTGATGTATTTTCTCCTCGCCATTGATTTTAAAACTAATTAGTTCTCCACCCTTGTTTGTTGTTAACATTTGCGTATCCATAGGCTTTTCTCCTTTCATTCTAATTCTTCTATATCATATTGTGTTTTTATGTAAATGTCAAGGCATTTTTTGCTATTTCCGTAAGGCTTTTTTCATTATTTGTTTTATAAAGCTATACTTTGATTTAATCTATTATCTACCAATTTGCGTAGCCTTATATTTTTTTCTTCTTTTAAGCCTTTATCGTCTGCCTCTATTTTTAATGCTACACTTTGAACTGATTTTAGCATTGGCATATCTACAAATAAGTTAGCAATCTTAAATTCTGGAAGTCCATGTTGCTTTGTTCCAAAGAACTCTCCTGTTCCACGAAGCTCTAAGTCTTTTTCTGCAATTACAAATCCATCATTCGTTTCTTGCATAGTTTTCATTCTTTCTCTTCCTACCTGTGAACAATGACTATCATATTTTAAAATGCAATAAGATTGATATGCTCCTCTTCCTACTCTTCCTCTTAATTGGTGAAGTTGGGCAAGCCCAAATCTTTCTGAATTTTCTACCACCATAACACTAGCATTCGGAACATTTACTCCTACTTCAATAACTGTGGTAGATACTAGAATATCAATCTCTCCATTTTTAAATTTCTCCATTACTTCATCTTTTTCTTTTGGTTTCATTTTTCCATAAACACATTCCACTTTATACTTTGGAAAAATTTCTTTTTGATATTTCTGCGTCCATTCTTTGACTGCTTTTAAATCTGCCTTTTGCTCATCAATGTCTACTTCTTCTTTTTCTTCTACTAATGGACATACTACATAAACTTGTCGCCCTTCGTCAATATTTTTACAGATAAAATTATTTACTCTTTCTTCCATTCTTTTGGTTACTGCAAAAGTTTCTATCTTTTTCCTGTTGGGTGGTAATTCATCAATAATAGAAATATCTAAGTCACCATATAAAATTAGGGCAAGTGTTCTTGGAATTGGTGTTGCTGTCATAACTAATACATCAGGATTTATTCCTTTATCAGAAATAGCTGCTCTTTGGCGCACCCCAAAACGGTGTTGTTCATCTGTTACTACCAAACCTAATTTATGGAAAATGACTTTGTCTGTAATCAAAGCATGTGTACCAATTAATACTTGAATTGTACCATCTGCTAACTGCTCTAAAATTTCTTCTCTTTCTTTCTTTTTAGTTGCTCCAAGTAGTAAGCTACAGCGAATTCCCATTGGTTCTAGAATTTTTTGAAATTCCTCTAAATGCTGTGTTGCTAAAATTGCTGTTGGTGCCATAACGGCTACTTGATATCCTGCTTTTACTGCCTTATATGCTGCTATCATAGCTACAACTGTTTTTCCAGATCCAACATCTCCTTGCAATAAACGGTTCATCACTTTTGGAGATTCCATATCTTTATCAATTTCTTCTAATACTCTTAATTGTGCTTTTGTCAATTTAAAGGGTAGATTGTTAATCACATCAGACATTTTTACATCTTTAGCATAGCAAATTCCATCTTGTATTTCTGCCTGACCTTTTAATTCTAGTAAAGCTAATTGCAAACTTAATAGTTCTTCAAAGACTAATCTTTTACGTGCTTTCAAACGTTCTGCTTCTGAAGTTGGAAAATGAATTTTTCGTATACTTTCTTCTAAGCCTTCTAAATTATATTCTGAAAGTAAATATTCAGGCAAAGTCTCTTCTAATTTGTTTTCTACCATTTTTAAACTATTTTCTACTGCTTGTCTAATTGCTGTTTGTGATAATTTATATGTAGAAGGATATATCGGCATGATTTTTCCTGTATTTTTGTTTTTGCCAACTTCATCATAAACTGGACTTCTCATTTCTGTTTGAGTAAAATTCTTCTCTACTTTTCCAAAAAATCGGTAAGTTTGCCCTCTTTTAATTTGTTGTTTCACATAAGTTTGGTTAAACCAAGTAATCGTACACTTTCCTGTTTCGTCTTCTACTGTAGTTTTTAATACTGTCATATTTTTGCGAATACGATTTACTGTCACTTCTGAAACTACAGTTGCTTCAATGGTAACTTCTTCCCCTGCTACTATTTCTTCTATCTTTTTTACTTTGCTTCTATCTTCGTATTCACGAGGAAAATAGGTGATTAAATCACCCAAAGTATAAATTCCTAAAGTATTTAATAGCTCGGCTCGGTTAGGTCCTACTCCTTTTATATATTGTACACTTTGTGTTAAATCTATCATACTTTTTTCCTCTTTAACAAAACATTTTTTCTTTTTTCTATTATATATCAGTTTTTGAAAAAGACGCAAGTTTTTTTGACAAAAACCTTAGTAATATAGACAAGTTTTTTTCTCATATATTAGAAACTGAAAGGTGTGAAATAATTATGAGAGAAAATAAATTGGCTATTGTTGGTGCTACTGGGCTTGTAGGTCAAACTATTTTAAAAGTTTTAGAAGAAAAAAAGTTACCTATCGAAGATTACGTCTTCTTTGCTTCTAGCAAGTCTGCTGGAAAAAAAATTAAGTTTTTAGAAAATGAATATATTGTCCAAGAATTAACACCTAATTCTTTTGATGAAGACATTTCTCATGCTATCTTTTCGGCTGGTGGTACTGTTGCTAAAAACTTTGCACCTATTGCAGCTTCAAAAGGTTGCGTTGTAATTGATAATAGCAGTAGCTTTCGAATGGATACGAATGTTCCTTTAGTTGTGCCTGAAGTAAACCCAGAAGAAATTAGTCTTCATCATGGTATTATCGCTAACCCTAACTGCTCTACTATTCAAGCTGTTGTTGCTTTAAAACCTTTAGACGAAGCTTACCATATAAAAAGAATTGTTTATAGTACTTATCAGGCTGTTTCAGGTGCAGGTCAAAAGGGTGTTATAGATTTAGAAAATGGCATTAGGCATAACAGTTCTTCTGGATATGAATTACAAAAATTCCCTATTCCCATTTTTAATAACTGTTTACCACATATTGATGTTTTTTTAGAAAATGGTTATACAAAAGAAGAGGAAAAGATGATAAATGAAACAAGAAAAATCTTAAAAAGACCAGACTTAGCAATTACTGCAACAACAGTTAGAGTTCCTGTTTTGAATAGTCATAGTGAAGCTATTAATGTAGAATTTGAAAAAGATTTTGAACTGTCTGCGTTAAAAGAAAATTTGCAAAAATCTTCTGGTATTGTTATAAAAGATGATACTAACTTTGAAACATATCCCACTACTTTAGATACTAATGGTAAGGATGAAGTTTTTATTGGTAGAATTCGTAGAGATTTTAGTGTAAAGTCTGGAGTGAATTTATGGGTGGTTGCTGATAATTTGAGAAAAGGCGCTGCTAGTAATGCAGTACAAATTTTAGAGAAGTTAATTAGTTGTTAGAAATATACTTTTTTAGTTCTTGATAAAAATTTTCTCTTGTTCCAATTAAGATGATAATTATTACTTCTTTTTCAGAATATATTTGATACGAAATTTCATAATTAGTTTTGTGATAAAATACGTCGAATCCATATATGTCACTTAAGTCCCCTTTTTTCATTTCACCTATATATGGATTCCTCTGTATCTCATAAATAGCATTTTTTATTTTCTCTTTCAAATTTTTTTCTTTATATATTTTTCTGCTCTTGGCATGAATCTAATTTGATACACCTTTATTCCTCCTCTTTAAATACTTCTTCAATTGTTGCATACGGTGCTTCATCTTCTGCTACTTTACTTGCCTCATTTTTTACTTCTTTTATAGCCTCTCTTATTTCTGTTTTCCTTTTTTTAAATTCTTCTAATAACTTTTGCCCTTTATATCCTTCCTTTATTAAGTCTTCTAATATTAAGTCGGCAAAATTATCTTGGCTTGTGTCAACAATTGGTCTAATAATAATTGAATTATCTTTCATCATACACTCAACTTCATTTTCTATATTTAATGCCTTGCAAAATTCTAAAGGAATTGTAATTTGCCTTTTGCCAGAAACTGATATTCTTTTTGGTTTCATTACTCTTTTCTCCATTTCTAAAACTTCCATTTTTCATGTTCTCCTTGTATTATATTCATTTTCTAATTTTATATTCTTTGTTTCATTGTATCAAAGAAACAAAGAAATGTCAATCTCTCCATTTTTCACTTTTTGTTGTATTTTCTTGCATTTTGTGCTAAAATGATGATGTTTTAAAATATATATAATTCACCAAGTGGCTAATTTACGTATGATATATATTCTTAAAACTAGAAATTGGAGGAATTATGTTAGAATTAAAGGATATCTCTTTTACAAGAGATAATAAACAAATATTAAATCACATTAGTTTAAAAATAGATAACAGTAAGTTAGTAGCTATTACTGGTCCTAACGGTTCTGGTAAATCAACACTTGCTAAAATCATCATGGGTATTTTAACACCAGATTCTGGTACCATTTTATTAGATGGACAAGATATTACCCACAAAAATATCACAGACAGAGCAAAACTTGGAATTGGATTTGCTTTTCAACAGCCAGTCAGATTTAAAGGCTTAACTGTAAAAGATTTAATTGAAATCTCTGCTGGAAATAGCTTAAAACTTTCAGAGGCTTGCAATTATCTATCTGATGTTGGCTTATGTGCTAAAGATTACTTAAACCGTGAAATTAGCAGTTCTCTATCTGGTGGAGAATTAAAGCGCATTGAAATCGCAATGTTAGCTGCTAAGAAATCAAAACTTACTGTTTTTGATGAACCAGAAGCTGGAATTGATTTATGGAGTTTTAATAGTTTGATTAGTGTATTTGAAAAAATGCATCATGAAATTCAAAGCTCTTCTATTGTTATCATTTCTCACCAAGAGAAAATCTTAAATATTTCTGATGAAATTATTTTATTAGCTGATGGTGAAATTACAACTGTTGGTCAAAAAGAGGAGGTTCTCCCTCTTCTCTTAAATCAGACTACTAAACCTTGCAAAGTTATGCTAGATAAAGGAGGTAATTAATCTATGAGTAATGAAATTGAAAATAAATTAGATGCTATTGAAATGAATTTACTAAAATCCATTGCTGACATTGAGAAAACTCCTATGGGTGCCTACAACATCCGTGAAAATGGAAAAGGTGTTGCTAGGAAGACAACAGCTAATATTGACATTGTAACCAAAGAGGACAAGCCTGGTATTGATATTATCATTAAGCCAAACACGAAAAATGAAAGTATACATATTCCTGTCATTTTAACTAAAAGTGGTTTTAACGATGTAGTATATAACGATTTCTATATTGGTGAAAATGCTGATGTTGTCATCGTTGCAGGCTGTGGTATCCATAACTCCTCCTGTGAGACCTCAGAGCATGATGGAATTCATACTTTTCATCTAGCCAAAGGAGCTAAAGTAAAGTATATTGAAAAACACTATGGTGAAGGTGAAGGCACAGGTGATAGAATTTTAAATCCTCAAACTCTTGTATATTTAGAAGACAGTAGCAGTTTAGAAATGGAAACCGTTCAAATTAAGGGAGTTACTTCTACTGTTCGTGAAACCAAAGGAGAACTTGGTCCTAATAGTAATTTAGTCATTACAGAACGTATCATGACTGCTGGTAATCAAACAGCCAAAACTATTTTTAATGTAAATTTAAATGGAGAAAATTCTAGTGTACATGTTGCATCTCGCTCTATTGCACGTGACCATTCTACTCAAGAATTTATTTCTAATGTCAATGGTAATACTAAATGTTTTGGCCATATAGAATGTGATGCCATTATCATGGATAAAGCGAAAGTCATTTCTACACCTCAAATTATCGCGAATGATATTAACGCAAGTTTAATTCATGAAGCTGCTATTGGAAAAATTGCAGGAGAACAAATTATTAAACTAATGTCACTTGGTTTAACTGAAGCTGAAGCTGAAGAACAAATTATTAATGGATTTTTAAAATAGCATTACACTTGGAACTTGTGTAACAAAAAGAGAACACCCGCCATATTAGCTGATGTTCTCTTTTTGCTTTTCCTTGTTACTTCTTTACTGCTGCCACTATCTTTTTAATCCAACAGCATAAGGCACATTCTTCGTTTTTTGACATGTAGAGGGTATAGTAACCAGGATGTGTTTCTCTAATACAAAATGCCTGATCTCCTTTTTTGGTAATAAACCCCATCTCTTCTGGCATTGTTCCCAATTCAAAGTATGCTTTAAATTTTCTTTGCTTTTTCTCTGAAAAGCACCCTGCCTTTCTGGTCAAAAAATAGAAGAACATCCTGACTTCTGCTTTGCTTAAGTTGGCTACTTGTTCTACTTCAACTGTCCGCCCCTTTTCTGTATAAGTTGCCATCTTATCACCTCTTTTATTCTTTTTAGTAACAAAGTTTCTACTTCTGCACATTTGCTAGTAGATTTTTCTACAGAACGCTTCTTGTATTATAACATAATTAGTTTACTTTTTCAAGGTTTATTCTACCTATCCACATTTTTTTCAAATTTGTTGGCATAAAACCACTTTATTTCATATTATACATTAGTTTATCTGTATCCAAGGAGGTTTTATTTTGAAAAAAAGTCTATTTATTGGTTGTGGAACTGCTTTAGTTACCCCTTTTACAAACGATGGCATCAATTTTGAAGAATTAAAAAAACTTTTAGAATTTCAAGTAGAGCAAGGTGCTGACAGTATTATTATTTGTGGTACTACTGGCGAATCCTCTACTATGTCTTTAGAAGAAAAGAAAGAAGTAATTAAATTTACAGTTGAAACTATACATAAAAGAATTCCTGTTATCGCAGGTACTGGTGGAAATAACACAAAAGAAGTTATTGCTCTTTCTCAATATGCTGAAAGTGTTGGGGTAGATGGCTTATTGTTGGTTACACCTTATTACAATAAAACAACACAAGCAGGTTTAGTTGCTCACTACTCTGAGATTGCCAAAAGTGTAACTCTCCCTATTATCTTATACAATGTACCAAGTCGAACTGGTGTGAACATTCTACCTGAAACTTGCTTAGAACTTTCTAAGATTTCCAATATTATTGGCATAAAAGAAGCTAGTGGTGATATTTCACAAGTGGCTAAAATTACTCATTTATGTGGTGAAAACTTATGGATTTATTCTGGAAATGATGACCAAGCCCTCCCTATTTTGTCTTTAGGCGGCATTGGTATTATTTCTGTACTCTCTAATCTTGCTCCTAAGTTTGTACATAATATGGTATTTGATTATTTAAGTGGTAATTTTACTTTAGCAAAGGATTCTCAAATAAAGGCTATCCCTCTTATCTCTTCTTTATTCAGTGAGGTAAATCCTATCCCTGTAAAATTCGCTCTTAACAAAATGGGATATGAAGTTGGATTACCTAGATTACCACTTATCCCGATGTCTGCTACTAATGGACATCATCTAGAAGATGAACTAAGAAAATTCAAGCTAATTTAGTCAAAAAGATGCCTCCCTCAGTAAGCTCTAAACAATTCCACAAAAAACTATTTAAAACTTAAAAATTCCTAGTAATAAAGAACCAACTTTAAATACAGATGAAAACTATTTTTGCTTTCTACATCAGTTTGTGTTATAATATAAATATCTATCCTCTTTTATGAATAATGTCAATTGACATTATTTGAGATTCCATATAAAGAGCTTACTGCTTTTTATATGTTTAATATACAAGTTCCTACCCACATTTTATTATTTTAGGAGGTCTTACACTATGAAAAAGCATCATCTTTTGGCAACCCTCTTGGTACTTGTCCTTATAGTTTCGGCTTTGCCAGTAACTGCAAGTGCCTACTACCGCGAGTCTGTATCCGTCAACGTGGATGGTGAAACCATTTCCGACATCAATGTCTATCTAGATGATGACAACAATGTTCGGGTATCCACTGGGGATGATTTGCTTAAAATCTTTCCCAAAGAACTAAAGGACATTCCCATTGCCTATGGCGACGACGGAATCCTGCTCGAAGATTATATTGATGACTTTGGGTACGAATCCTACTTGCGAGTCAGTTATGACAATGGCAGATATTTCTACTACACGCTCTACATATACACTGACACTAACAACAGTTGGGAAAGTTATCCTCCCAGTACAGATTTTAGATACCCTGAGGTATACATCAATGGTATCTATACACCAATGTCTGACATCTATCAGTACTGGACCATTGACTTTTCCAAGTATAAAACGCCTATCTTTTCTGGTAACCGGATTTATCTCAATAACGATGGTAATACTCCTGTCGAGATTGTTGTAGATGGAAAGCTTATTCATTTTTCTGATCAACAACCTATCGTTTTTAATCCTGGCAGAACTATGGTGCCCGTTCGTACTGTTGCCGAGATGTTGGGCTGTAGAGTGGAATGGGATCAGATGTTGAATTGCGCTGTCATTATGCAAGGAAGAACTACTATGTATATCTATCCTGGCAATACCAGCTACTTGCTTAATGGCAAGTACTATACTATGGATGTTGAACCTGTAGCATTGAATGGCAGGATAATGGTTCCTCTTCGTTTCATCGCGGAGGAATTCGGATACACTGTTAACTTCCAGAGTAGATACGTGCTTACAGTATACCTGACTTCTCAAAAGACAATAAAAGGCGTGGAATTTGTATAGCCTAGCTTTTGATATAAAAGCTAATCACCCTGTCAGTTAAACACTGACAGGGTGATCTTATTAAGTTAGCTGTATGAACACAATGAGCTATAGATAACTTATGCTATCGAGCAAAGTGAGATTGTAATCCTTAATTACACTTTCCTCTTACATATTCATAAATCATAATACTAGCTGCAACAGAAGCATTTAAACTTTCTGTTTTTCCTAGCATTGGAATTTTTACTTTTATATCTGCCATATCTTGAATTTGTTTAGAAACTCCCTTTGACTCATTTCCAATTACAATTACTTTTTTATGATATTCTATATTGTAAATACTTTGATTCGTATCTAAAGATGTAGCCATTATTTCAAATTTATGCTTTTTAACTGTCTGTAAAGTTTTTAATAAGTCATCTGTTGTAATCATATTCATTCTGAAAATAGCTCCCATTGTAGAACGTACCACTTTTGGATTATATGGATCTGCACAGTCTGCGCCTAATATAATTTGTTTTAAGTTAGCACTATCTGCAGTTCTTAAAATGGTTCCTAAATTTCCTGGATCTTGAATTCCGTCTAATGCTAAAATAATGTCCTCGCTATAATCAATATTATCACTGTTATCTCCCTTTTCTACTACTGCTAGAATTCCTTGCGGGTTCACAACATCTGTAATACTTTGAAATAACTTCTTTGTGACATAAATACAGTTATATTTGGCAATTTCATAAAGAAGTGATTGTTCAATTGCTCCTTCGCTATCGCAATCTTCACAAACTACTATCATTTTAATTATTACATTTTCTTCAATTGCCTCTTTGACTAATTTAATTCCTTCTACTAAATATTCCTTCGTTTCATCTCGAAACTTTTTATCTTTTAGCTTTTTGATATATTTAATTTGCTCATTATCTTTACTTGATATAACTTGCATTTTTTAACCTCTCTCCATTATTTTGTATTAGATGTTTTCATTTAAGAATAACGTAGCCTGCGCAAGGCGAATTTATGAGCGCCTTCCGTTGCTTTCCTTAATTTTTATTTATAATTGAAAGCAACGGACAGCAAAGGCAAGTATTCTTAAATGAAAACATCTAAACGCATAATAATAAGAACTCTTTCACCTTACTAATAATTTCTTTCTCTGTACGTTCTCCAACTTTGAAAGTAACATATGGTTCAATTCCTTTTGAAAAACGAATGGCAATACCATATTGCTCATATAATTTTTCCATCTTTTCTACTGACATAGCTTCTCTTTCAAAATAGAAAACAATGCTTTCTGGCCTTTGTGAAATCTTAATTGCTCCCACTTTTCTCGCTAGTTCCTTAATTCTAGCAATTTCCAATAAGTTCTCTAATTCCACTGGTAGTTTTCCATAACGGTCAATTACTTCATCCACTACATTCTGGATATCTTCTTCTGTTCTACATAAAGCAATATTTTGATAAATTTCAATCTTCTGACTACTGTTATCTATAAAGCTGTCTGGAATATAGCTTGAAACAGATAAGTCAATTTGCACATCTTGCTCTTCTCTTACCTCTATTCCTTGCATATTTTTAATCACTTCATCTAATAGCTTACAATAAGTATCATATCCTACTTGTTCCATGTGTCCATGTTGCATTTCACCCAGCATACTTCCTGCTCCACGTATTTCTAAATCTCGCATAGCAATTTTAAAGCCAGAACCAAATTCTGTGAATTCCTTAATTGCTTTTAAACGTTTATCTGCCACTTCGGATAATAGCTTATCTCTTCTATACATAATGTAAGAATATGCTTGCTTTTCGCCTCTTCCTACTCTTCCTCTAATTTGATATAACTGTGCTAGCCCTAATCTATCTGCATTTTCTACGATAATCGTATTCGCATTTGGTATATCAATTCCAGATTCCAAGATAGTAGTACAAACTAATACATTAATTTCTTTTTTGATAAAGCTTTCCATAATTTCTTCTAATTCTTTACCAGACATTTGTCCATGCGCAAATCCTACATTTGCTTCTGGAATCAAATGCGAAATCTCTGCTGCTTTTTTCTCAATTCCTTCTACTTGATTATATAGATAAAAAATTTGCCCATCTCTTTCTAGTTCTTTGGTAATCGCTTCTTGCACGACTTCTTTGTCATATTCTAATACATAAGTCTGTACTGGTTTTCTATTCTGTGGTGGTTCGTAAATAACTGACATATCTCTAACTCCCACAATAGACATATGAAGCGTTCTTGGAATTGGGGTTGCAGTCATAGTTAATACATCCACATTATTTTTTAATTGCTTAATTCTCTCTTTATCTTTTACTCCAAATCGGTGCTCCTCATCTATAATTAATAGCCCTAAATCTTTAAATACAACATCTTGGCTTAGTAATCTATGTGTTCCTACAACAACATCTATTTCACCTAGCTTTAATTTTTTTACTACTTCATTTTGTTCTTTTTTGCTTCTAAAGCGGTTGAGTAATTCCACCTTCATCGCAAATTCACCCATTCTAGTCTTAAATTCTTCATATTGTTGATTTGCTAAAATAGTAGTTGGTACTAAATAAGCAACTTGTTTTTGATCCATCACTGCTTTAAAAGCTGCACGGATGGCTACTTCTGTTTTTCCATATCCTACATCTCCACAAAGAAGTCTATCCATAGGTGTATCTTTTTCCATATCTTTTTTCACTTCTTCAATGCATCTTAATTGATCCTCTGTTTCGGCATATGGAAAACTATCTTCAAACTGTCTTTGCCAAGGAGTATCTGGTGTATAGGCATAGCCTTTTACTTTTTGTCTTTTTGCATAAAGCTCTACTAAATCCTTTGCAATTTCTTCTAGGTGCTTCTTTACTTTACTGGTGGTTGCACTCCATTCTTTACCACCTAGCTTATTTAATTTTGGACTTGAGGATTCTCCTCCACCAATATATTTTCTAACTGTATCTAAATTGCTAGTTGGAACATAGAGCATGTCATCATTTCTATATTGAATTTTAATATAGTCTTTTGTAATGTTATCTGCTGTAATAGTATTTACACCTACAAATTGACCAATACCATGAGTTTGATGAACTACAAAATCTCCTTGCTTTAAATCTGCAAATACAATTTTTTCGGCTTGCTTAAAGTTATTGGTTAGTTTCTTTCTTTTAGGCTGTACTTCAAAGCTTCCCTCCATACTAATAACAACTAAACCAATATCTGTATTCTCAAAGCCACTAGACAAACCACCTAAGGTAACTAAAATTTCTCCCTGCTTTATATCCTGCTCTAAATTTGCTTCATAGTGGTAATTCATTTCATGCTCTTTCAAAATGTCACATACTTTTTTGCTACTCAATTCATTTCCAGCTAGCAAAATAATTTTCTTCTTTTCTTTTTGATAAATTTTCAAGTCTGAAAGCAACATTTCTAATTCTAAACTATGGAAGTGAATTTCTCTTGTAGCAAAATGAATTTTCGTCATGTTTTTTAAGATATCATTTTGTTCTAAGTACAGTATTTGTTTTTGTTTCAAGTTATATTCAAAATTACTCATATTTTGAATAGCTTCTGGTACAAATCTTTCTTTTTCAATCAAAGAATCTATTAAATGATTATTTTCTAAAATAATATTTTCTTGTCTTTGATTTATTTTAGAGTTTTCATCTAAAACAAGCAAATATTCTTCTGATAAATAGTCTAAAAAATTTTCTTGTCTTTCATAAAACTGATTAAAATATTTATCAATTTTGCTAGTATAACTCCCTTGCTCAATTAATTCTATATCTTCTTTTTCTTCTGGATATTTTCCCTTTATTTCTCCTACTGCTTGTTTTATGTCTTTTACTAATAACTCATGCGCTGGAAAAATGGTAATATTTTTTATCATTTCTGTTGACCTTTGTGAAGAAATCTTAAAATACCTAATAGAGTCTACTTCATCTCCCCAAAATTCAATTCTTACTCCAATATTTTCTGATAAACCTACATCTAAAATCCCCCCACGAATAGAGAACTGCCCTTTATTTTCTACTAATTCATTACGTTCATAACCTAACTCTACTAATGTACTTTTTAACTTTTCTAAAGAATATGGTTTACTAACAGTAAACTCTACCATATTTTGATAAAGTTCCTGTTTTGAAATCATATTTTGCATAACTGCTTCAATTGTAGTAACTACAATCATTGGTCTTTTCTCTTGCTTTGCTAAAATCATTTGGTTTAAAACAGCAATTCTTTCATATGGCAAGTCTTTACTTTGTGCCACATAATCATATGCTGCAATTTCTCTTTTGGGAAAATACCAAGCTTGCTGCCCAAACTTTTTCATATCTTCGCATAACTTCTTGGCTTGTATCTCATTATATGTTACCAAACAAATTGGCTTTTGTAGTTCTTGATGTAACACCAAAACAGTATGCGCTTTTTCTACGTCAACTAAGCCCGATAAGGCTATCGGGCTAGTTTTCTTTTTTATCGCTTCTGTTATTTCTTGAAATTTTTTTGATTTTACTAATTCTTGTATCATTTGAATTTCCTTCTTGTTTATTGATACTTTTAAAAGTATATCATTTTTGAAGAAAATTATCAATGATTTGTTATATATTTTAAAGCACACCTTGCATTTCTGCAAGATGTGCTGGTTGGTTGCTTATTTACATTGCTTCATGCTCTGGTACTTGCGCCTGGTCGCCTCTCCACCATGGATGTGCCGCACTTCCATATTTTGTGCAATCTGTTTTCTCACCATTTGATAGAGCTGTGGACTAAAAATAGGTAGACGCTTTGTAAGGTCCTTGTGTACAGTAGACTTTGAGATCCCAAATTTCCTTGCTACTTCTCTCACTGTAGAATTATTTTCGACCATGTACACTCCTATACATTGGCACCGTTCCTTTATGTCACCCTTCATTTTAGCAACCTCCTATATAAATTCCTTGACATTGCCAAGTTACTATCTATTATATCACACTTTTCTTTCCATTTCTACTAAAAACTTATAAAAACTCTCCACTAACATTAAATCGCTAGTGGAGAGAAATACTATCTTCTTCGAAATAATCTTATGGGTCTATATACCCATAATATGGACTGGAATACCTGCGATAAAATTCAGCCCATCTTTCATCACTTATGCCAATGGGTCTATCGAATTTCAATTTAACCCCTGGCAACATTTTGCCTGTATTCACTTCGGAAAGTAAAGCAACCATCGAAACCCATTTTCCCTTTTCCTCTAAGTCAAAGAAGTCTGTGGCCGCAAAATCGTAAAAGCCGTGGTGAAACTCAAATCCCCAAACCTTCTGCTGGATATGCTTTGGAGCATTCTGAAGCGCCTCTAAAACTTGTTGAACTTTTGGAAGAGCCTCTTTCTGATGGACTATTATTAAGTAGCCCAATAAATAAAGCTCTTTTTGAAGAGGGGTATAAATCACCTCTTCTCCACTCTCAGTACGTCGAGGATAATTGCCGATTTCCAGAGTATTCCTAAGTTTCCCATCATCGGCATCTCCTTCAACCGTAACAACAAATCTCTCCCATTTTTTTCTGTCTAGGGTCCGCTTGCGTACTACTAATTCTACCATGTTGTCCTCCTATTCTTGAAGATAGTATTTTTTGTTTGCTAAGATTGTCTTGACAACTTACGCTATTATATCACACATTTTTTCAATTTTCCACTATTTATAGCCATTCTCCATATTTTTTAATATATTCTCTTTTGACAATACTTGCAATAAAGCAATATAAAATGGGAACCCCTATAATTATCATCAAAATATATTTAAGAGGAATTGCAGTTAAACCTAATAGAGTTCCAAGTGGTGTAAATGGTACAGCTATTGCAATTAAACTTAGTATTACTGATGTTGCATACACTGCATAAGAGCTATTACTTTGAATAAATGGTATTTTCGCTGTTCTAATAATGTGCAAACCTACTAAGTTAGAAACTACCCCATAAGAAAACCAAATTGATTGAAAAATAGCTGGTTCTCTAATTTCAAATCCAAACCATAAAACTGCAAAAATAAATAAGTCAAATATAGAGCTGGTTGGTCCCATCCATAACATAAAATGCTTGATACTGTCCATACTCCATCTTTTGGGCTTTTGTAAATATTCATGGTCTACATGATCATAAGGAAGTGATAACTGTCCTATGTCATACAATAAACTTTGTACTAATAACTGAATTGGAGTAATTGGAAAAAATGGTAAGAAAATACTAGCAATTAAAATAGATAATACCTCTCCAAAATTAAAACTTACTGCCATTTTAATATACTTTAACAAATTTCCAAAAGTTTTTCTTCCCTCTATTACACCATCTGTTAATACATTTAAATTTTTCTTTAGTAAAATGATATCAGCTGTTTCTTTAGTAATATCTACAGCTGTATCTACTGAAATTCCTACTTCTGCATTATTAATTGAAGGTGCATCATTAATTCCATCTCCCATATAGCCAACAATATTTCCTTGTTCTTTTAATACACGTATAATTCTTGCTTTTTGAATAGGAGAAAGTTTCGCAAATACATTCGTTTTTTTCAGAAGCCTTGCCAGTGCCATATCAGATAATTTATCTATTTTGCTTCCTAATATAATTTTATCTGTATTAATATCTACCTTTTGGCAAATCGCTTTTGTGACATATTCGTTATCTCCTGTTAATACCATAACACGGATTCCATCATGGTTTAATCTTGCGATTTCCTCTTTGGCACTTTTCTTAGGGGGATCTAGAAAACCTACAAATCCAATTAATGTCATCTTTTCTTCATCTTTTTTAGAAAAGCTTTTTTGTTCTTTCAAAGCCTTTACACAAACAGCAATTACTCTTAATCCACCTTCATTTAACTCCTTTGTCATCTGCTTTATTCTTGATTTTATCTCTCCTGTCATTGGCCTTACTTCATCTTTTTCTTGTACTGTAGTACAAATACCTAGCACTTCTTCTACCGCACCTTTTGTAATCATCATTTGCATAGGTTCTTTTTTTCCTTTTGGTGTTAAAATAACTGAAAGCCTTCTTCTAGAAAAATCAAATGGTACTTCATCTACTTTGGTATATTCTTCTGCAATTTTTTGTAGTCCACTTTCTGTTACCCTTTTGATAACTGCTTCATCAATATTTCCTTTTAATCCTGTTTGAAAATATGAATTTAAAAATGTTGTTTCTAAAACTTTACTATCTTCCTCGCCAGCAAGGTTTAAATACTTTTCTATTATAATATTATCTTCTGTTATGGTTCCTGTTTTATCTGTACATAAAATATTCATAGCACCAAAAGATTGAATACTATCTAACTTTTTCACAATTGTTTTTTTATGAGACATATTTACTGCACCTTTTGCTAAACTAGAAGACAAAATCACTGGCAAAAGCAAAGGCGTAATTCCTATTGCAATAGCTACTGCAAAAGTAAAGGCTGTTAATGTATCATGTTTAAAACTATTGACTAAGAACGTAATTGGAATTAAAACCAGCATAAAACGAATTAATAATTTGCTCACACTCTCCATTCCTTTTTGGAAATTTGTTTTAGGCTTCCCTTGTTCTATACTTTGCGCTATTTTTCCAAAATACGTATCATCTGCAATTCTAAAAACAATACCTTTTCCAGTTCCACTCATGACATTTGTTCCCATAAAGCAAATAGTATCTAAATCTGTAATATCTTCTATCTTTTTATTCTCTGTACTTTCTACTTTCCTTACACTATCTGATTCACCTGTTAAAGAAGATTGTACCACATACAAATCTTTTTGTTCTACAATTCTTAAGTCTGCTGGTATAAGTTCTCCTGCTGATAACAGCACTACATCTCCTACTGTAATTTCATCTAAATATATTTTTTCTTCTTTTCCATTTCTTAAAACTGTAGTCTTTACAGCTACTAATTTTTTTAATTTTTCAGCCGCCTTATTAGACTTAAACACTTCAAAAAATTCTAGAAGAGTACTAATTAAAATGAGTGCAATTACTACTATTAAATTGGCATAGCTCTTTTCTTCAGGTAATATTACATCAATATAGATAAGTACAAAAGCAATCCCCAACAAAATCAAATTAAAAGGACTTGAAAAACTTTGCCATAAATAATGGTACCATCTTTTAGGTTTAGTCTGTTTCATTTGATTTTTTCCATACTTCTCCTGCCTTTTTGTTACTTCTTCTTGAGATAATCCACTAACTGAAAACTGATTTTTCTGCAAAAACTCTTCTACACTACTATTATTTACTTCCCCATAAACTTTTTGAATATCTATTTTTTCCTCTTGCTCTAATTTGGACATAATCTTCTCCTTTTTCGCATATAGTTGTTCTTAAGTTATATTGTGTTACTTTTTTCAAGTTTTATACAATTTGTCAGGTTGGGGACGTTCCTTTTTCTGACAAAACTGTCATAGAAGGGACACACCTTATATTTTTTATTAAGGAGACTCGTTATGGTAAAAGATTTTCCTATATCCACTCATACTGAATTCGAATATAAACAAAATAAAAGTAAAATAAAAATCTGGGTATATTCTTTAAAACGAAATGGCGTAACTATTTTATTTTGTCTTTTTACCCTTTGTTTAGTTTTATTTTCTAGAACTAACCTATCTGCTGCTAAAAATGGTCTTATTCTATGGGCTACTGCTGTTGTTCCTTCTTTATTTCCATTTTTTGTTGCAACAGAAATGCTAAGTTATACCAATGTTATTTCTTTTTTAGGAAAATGGCTTACTCCTATTATGCGACCTTTATTTGGTGTACCTGGTGAAGCTAGCTTTGCTTTTATGATGGGATTAATCTCTGGCTATCCAGTAGGTGCTAAAATCGTTAGTAATTTTATGGAACAAGGAATTGTTACCCATGAAGAAGCCGAAAGAATACTTGCTTTTACTAATAATTCTGGTCCTTTATTTATTATTGGTACAGTTGGCATTACTCTATTTGGTAATACTACCATTGGTGTTTTGTTATTAATCACACATATTCTTTCTTGCATTAGTGTTGGTATTATTTTAAATATCTTTACTATCCACAAGAGAAAAAATGAATTTTCATCTTCTGCAATATCTAATATAACACACCGTAATAAATCAAATTCTCATACGCCTTCTCAAAAGGTTCAAACTACCCCTCCTACGTTTTCTTCTTTAGGAGAAATATTAGGAACTAGTATAAAAAATGCCACTTCTACAATTTTACTAATTGGAGGTTTTGTTGTACTATTTTCTGTTGTTATTTCTATATTAAACCAAAGCCATTTATTAGATAATCTTGCTAATATTTGCTCACCTATATTTTCTGCATTGCATATTTCTAGTGATTTTTGTAAGCCTCTACTTTCTGGAATGATAGAACTAACAAATGGTGTTAGCTTAATGGCAGGAATTCCTATAAAAAATATTTCTATAAATATTATTTTATGTGCTTTTTTATTAGGATTTGGAGGTTTTTCAGTTTTACTACAGGTATTTAGTATTATCTCCAAAAATAAATTATCTATTAAAAAATATGCTTATGGCAAATTATTGCAAGGTATGTTAGCCGCTTTATACACTGGTCTTGCTCTACAGTTTATTCCCTTTTTACAATTTAATTTGTCAGCTTAGTGTCAGTTTAGGGACGTAAGTTAAACTGACAAATTGGAATATTTTGTAATTTCTAGAATACTATTTAATGAATAGAAAGGATGATTTCCTATGGACAAAAATGATATGAATTATAACTTTCCTCCATTTATGAATTATGATATTGGTTGTGACCCTATTATGGGAGACCCTAACATGTTTAATCCTATGATGCAATATGAACAAGGATTTATGTATTATCGTTATTTAACACAACAAATAGAATACAAAATTAAATGTAAAGAATATGAAAAAATGTGTGGAAATTCCAGAAGTGAAAGAAGAGTTGAATAGAAACTACTATCTCAAAAATAGCCTGTATTTTATATACAAGCTATTTTTCTACACTTTATTAAATTGGTAGCGACGGTGGGGCTCGAACCTACGACCTACCGGGTATGAACCAGTTGCTCTAGCCAACTAAGCTACCTCGCCTTATTTATCTTGATATTGTTGATATCACTAATAAATATTATATTCTCTACTTACATTTTTGTCAAGAAATTTTTAATAAATTTTCTTAATTCCCTTTATCTTCCCTTTATTTTTTCTTTTCCCTTTATTCTATTTTAAGCTGCTGCTCCACACATTTCACAAATTTCCTTATCATTATAAAATGGTTGTAATTTCTGTCCATATAATCCCTGTAATTTTGCCATTTCTTCAATATCTAAATCGTCTACTAAATGTGTGTATTTTTCTGTCATAGCTAAATTCGCATGTCCTAAAATAATTTGTAGTACACGAATTGACATTCCTGCTTGCAAGCAACGAGTTGCAAATGTATGTCTTAAATCATGAACTCTTATATGTCTAAATCCTACCTTTTTTAATAATCTATCAAGTTTAGTCCATAAGAACTGTGCTATAACAGCATTTCCTTCGCTAGTTAGGAATACACGTTTTCCTTTCAAATCTTCTACATTAGTAATTCCATATTTTTTCATATATTGTTCTCTATACTGTAGCAAAAATTCATAAGCATCTTTTATTAATGGCACTCTTCTATGGCTTGTGGCCGACTTCAAGTCAGTTTCTTCTTTATAAGTCTTTATTTTTTCAAGCTCATCATTATACTCACTTGAGATTACAAGTCCTTGTACTATATACATGATTTTCAAGTCAAAGTCTATATCATCCCAGTATAATCCTGCAACTTCATTCGCTCTTAATCCCGTTCTTAAAATAAAAAGGTATGGTTCACAGCCTCTAGTTTTCTTCATAATTCCCTCAAACTTGTTTTGTTCACCTATCTTTAAAATATTTATTTCAGGATTTTTAGGCTTAGGTATTTTTACACTTTCCATTGGATTTGAATTAATAATTCCATTAATCTTTGCTTGTCTTAATGCCATATCAAGTACACGATAAATTTCTTTTATATATTTAGGTGATAAAGGCTTCTTTTTTCTTTCTTCATCTCCTGTAACTAGCTTAGCAATCAAATTTTTTTGTATATCCCATGTTGTCAATTCCGATAAACGATAGTTTCCTATATATGGCTCAATATTGTCTTGCAAAATGTCAATATAGAATCTCAACGTGCTATTTTTTACATATCCTCTTTTATATGTATTTATCCATTCCATAATCCATTCTTTTACTGTTATTGTAGTATTACTTTTGCAATATCTATAGTCATCGGATTGACTAATTGCTTCTGCCATCTTTTTTATAAGTACTTTTTTATCTTGATCACATAAAGATATTTGTTTAGACTTTCCTTGTATTTTTACAGTAACCCTTCCTTCATAAGTATTACCTTTTTTTCTGATGCTTCCAGTACCCTTTTCAGCCCTTTTCTTTTTTATTGCTTTATTATCACTCTCCTCATCATTAGAATAATCAACAATTTTTATTTGTGGCATTGTACTAACTGCTACCATTTCTACAACCCTCCTATTATTTAAAATAATAGAAACAATTGCTTATGTTCGATTTCCTTCTTATTATATCGAACTAAAATGAAGAAAAACAATTTCAAAAAAAATTTTATTAATATTTTACTCTCTTTCCTGCATTGTTATCAAACCAGTCTCTAATTTTTCTTCTATTGATTAACATTCTTCTTTTAAATCTAACACATGGAAAATCCTTTTCTCTAACTAATTCGCTCATTAGCTGTTTACTAATTCCTAAATGTTCCGCACATTCTTTTAATGTTATATATTCTTTTGCGTTAAAGGTTAGTTTAATATCTCCTTCTTCTTTTAATACTCTTTTGGTTGCTTCCATTAAAGCATCTTGTTCCTTATACACTACAAACATTACTTTGATTTCTTCCATCAGTTCTTTTATTGTAAATTGTTCATTAGCACTTTTATACAATGTATGAATTGCCATTATGGTATATCCAATTGCATAATCTCTATCTCTATATATTTGTTCCATTTTTTATTACCTCCAAAAATAAAAAGCCTTTATGGCCTTTTCCTTTATATTCTTTCTTACAACTCTTTGGTTAAATGTTTTTCCTTCATTATGTTTTTCATTGTTTCTTGGTATTATATATACTTGATAGTTAACTCTACTTCTTCTATTGTAGTTTTTAATATATCTTTATTTTAAGTACTTATTAAGTCTATTGATGACTAATATGTTAAAGTGGATTTTTTTATTCATTAAATGGCAATCAGCTAAAATTGCCCCTCTGGAATTTCACCCTTCTTTTTACAGACTTGCTCTCATGGCTGGGGACGGTTTTATCACGCACGAACTATGACTAAGCAAAAGTATTATTATTCACCTTTATTAGTTATCGCCTTATTGGTTGCCATCCAATATTTAAGTTCTGTAGTTATGCTTACAGTTTAACTAGCTCTTAATAAAGGGTTTATTTAATGAATGTTATTCGATTTTCAATGTACCTTTTATTTTTTCAAAATAAAAATAAGTGAAAGAGCTTTTTACCCTCTCACTTATTTGCTCACTAAAACCGATTTTGTCCCCCCTATTTTTCAAAAATTTTTTTAATTTTTTTTAATCCTATCTGGAGGCTCTTTTCAATTTGCTTTTTTCTTACTTTTTCTAACTGTGCAATATCTCTTATTGTAATGTTATTTACAATGTGTAATTCTATTCTTCTTTGTTGGACTTCAGTTAGATTCTTTAATGCTTGCTACATCTTTTCTTTCTCAATATCTTTCATCACAGTTTCTTCTATACTTTCTTCTTTCTCGAATGCTCTGTTATATATTTCTTCATCAGTTAGTTCAGATTGTTCCAAATGTCTATTAGTCTCATTTTTTATTTTGATATAGTTTTTTTTTGATTTTAGATAAGCATAAAAAATTTCTTTGTCAATCTCTATTCTGCATTCTTGATTAACACTATCTATAAAAGATATATAATATTTATCTTCACTTTCTACATATTCCAAAGTATAACTATCTACTTTGTATTGCACTTTCCTTCCTCCTATTCATTTCAAATTTTTGAAATGAACTTGAAGGTGGACTGCGACAGTGCATAGTCGAGTTCTCCAACATTTAAAAGCTCCTAAAAAGAAAAATTGACTTAACAATTTCTTAAAAGGAGCTTAATATTTTAGGGGAATGATTAATAACTTATCAATGTCTAAAAATTCTTTATTAGTTTCTTTCGTTCTTTACCTTTTAATCTTTGGAGTAGTCTCCTTTTCAGACCTTGATTAAGTTGTGAAAATTATATTTTCTTTTTGTTGTTTTTTGATTAAAGGGTTAAAAAAGGCTATTAAAAGGTCAAAAAAGGCCATGATTTTTCAAATTGACATAATTTTACCTATTTGTATTGATTTTACCTAATGTTTGTGCTATAATATCTCTGTAATTAAACATATTTAGACATTTGTGGGGGTTAGTCATGCTAAAAGTCTTAGTAGCTGACGAGAGTCTTGAGTCAAACCTCAGATGCTGTCAGTATCTATTAGCAAATGATAAAAACTTAAATATAGTAAGTTCTAATAGTGGAATTAATACATTAGAGAAATATCACGAAATTAATCCAAATGTTTTAGTGATAAATTCTAATTTTAAAGATATGAAATATACTGAAATAATTAATGAACTTTCAAATACTGGTGAAGAACGCCATAATTGTAATATTATCCTTACTGTGCTTGATAGCAATAAAGTTGAAGTTGATTTTATGGCTAAAGTTTATAAATTGTTTTACAAATTAGATTATGACAAAATTTATGATGGAATAAACCAATATAACTTAGATAATATTATCTTCTATGAACCTAGTGAAAAAAATTTAAGGGCTTTATTTTACAAACTAAATCTTTATAATGAGCGTTTAGGCTCTGTTTACCTAAAGTATGCTATTGTCAAATGCTATCACACCCCTGAACTCTTAAATTCCCTTAATTCCATTTTCACTTTAATCTCCAAAGAATTTAACATTTCTTATGAATCTATTAGACCAGCCATGAGAAATGCTTTAAAATCTGTTAATAACTGTAGAAACATGACTGGAGATAAAGGAATCTTCAAACTTTTTGAAAATGAAGATTCAATTACACCTAAGATTTTTATAAGAACTATAACAACTTATTATTTGAAACAAAAAAGATAAAAGAAATAAGCAATATAAATACTTATTTCTTTTTTATTTTATTGATATTTGTATTCTTTGTATGCTTTTGCAATATCTTTGGCAGTTCCATCATAAGGTTTCATTACACAAGCATTAATTTTATTTCCTGTAATATCGATGGCTTCCATTAACTCATTATCTGGTATTTCTCCTATCGTATTAAAACTTGGAAAATTGTCTTGCAATTCTTCCTTTGTCTTTTTTATTAATTCTAGTCCTGGCATATCACTAAAATTATATTCAGCAAATACCATCTCTGGTCTTAGTCCAACTATTTTATTATATGTATCAATTCCATTGCTTGTAACTCCCACTACATCTATATAACCTAAATCACTTATTGAATTTACAATAGCATTTCTTATTCTTTCACTGTTATGTGCAACCAATACCTTAAATTTTGAATTTTCTTTTGCAAATGTAATCTTGTCTTGTTGCAAAGCATTTCCTAAGAAATTATCTTTTCCATTTTGTGTTAGGATTATGTCTGCATTTGGAAGTATTACTGGACTTTTTTCAAATTCGGCTTGTTTCTTATATTGAACTACTTTTATGTTTTGGAATGTTCCTAGCTGTTTTACTTTATCTTCTAATTCATTTTCACTTACTTCAAATTGCTCTACATGTTCTAAAGATCTTTCTCTTATGGGCATAAACTTTAGAAATTTCCATTTTTCTATATTATATTTATTTAAGAAATCTCCTAGTTCTTGTAAATGATTAATATTTAATTTACTTACAACTGTGTTAATTCCTATTTTTATATCTTTGTCTTTTGTTTTTTCCAATACTTTTTTTATTATTTCTAGGTGGTTATTTTCTTTTCCCAATTCTACATTTATATCATTCTCAATTGAATCAATAGACAAGTTTATCTCATCTAGGTTATTTAAAATATCTTCTACATATTCGTTATTGTTTTCAGCTAAAAATATTCCATTTGTTACTAGCTTGTTTCTGATACCTTTTGATTTCGAGCTTCTAATTAATTCGTTTAGTCTTGGATAAAGTACAGCTTCTCCACCAGTCCATGTTATATTAGTTACTCCATTTTTCTTTAGATTATTTAATACTTTTTCGTTTTCATCATAGGTTAGCTCTTTTATATTAGAAAATCCAAAACAATATTTACAGTTTTGATTACATTTAGTTGTGATTTTCCAACAAACTTTTTGCTTTTTCAATTTTTTCAACCTCTTTCCTATAAATTTAACACAATAATTATATATTACTGTTCATTATAAGTACAGTTGAAAAATTCCAACACATATTCGATTTTTTCAAACAAAAAAAGAATACTCAATTGAATATTCTTTCACTTTCTTATTTGATTTTTGCTTTTAGTCCTTTAAATACTTTTTTATAAATATCTCAGCATTTTTAGTTAAGTATTTTTCCATATATACTAAATTAACATTCATTTCTGGTAGTTCTATTGGTATTTTTACTTCATAAACCTCTTTATTTGCTATTTCATCTTCTGCTGCTTCTTTCATTACATATCCTATTCCCTGTGCCTTTTTAGCTTCTTTAATTCTAACTTCTGTACTATCCGCTTGAATATCTGCTTTGATTTTTACATCATATTTTCGCAATACTTCAAATAATTGTCTTGTTGAAATAGAACTTTCGTAGTTTAGTATATATTTATATTTCTCTAGTTCTTTGAGTTCTTTTATTTCTATTTGTTCTTTAGAAATAAATACATTACTAACTTTTTTTAACGGCTTTATTTTTAGCTTACTTTTTTCATCATCTGGTATTATATCTAAGATAACAAAATCGACAGAGTGCTTTTTTAATAATTGTATTAGTCCATTGTAATCAGCTACACTTATCACATCTACTTTCATATTAGGATAATCTTTTCTTACTTTTTCTATACATTTTGATAGATAAAAAGTTGCTATATGAGATGGACAGCCTATTGTAATCTTTGCTTTGGAAATATCATAATTTTGAATAATTGCACTTTCTGCAAATTCTAATTCATCAATTTTGTTGTGTATAGAGTTGTATAGTTCTTCTCCTGCCTTTGTTAGTGTTAGCCTTCCATTTTCTCTATAAAATAATGTTACATTCAATTTTTCTTCTAAATTTTTTATATGAGAACTAATCGTTGATTCTGTAACATATAATTTTCGACTTGCTTCTGTGTAATTTTCCGTTTCTACTACTACACAAAATATCTTAAACAAATTAAAATTAGTATCACTCATTCACTTACCATCCTATAATATTTTACTTAATTCTATTTCTGCCTTTTTTACAAAATAATCATTGGTATCTATCGGAATTTGTAATTCGCTAATCTTCTGTTTTATTTTTTCTATTGTGTCAAGTTCACTATTTTCTTCTACTGTTTCTATTTCTATTAATTGATCTCCACCTTGAATATCTTTTATTGATATTTTTAGTTGTTCTTTTTCATATTCTATATCAATTTCATGGATATTCATTAATTCAGTATAGCCAATTGCTTGTAAAAATTTTTTTCCTTCTATCGCATCTGTAAGTTCGCATTCATTTTTGCTTTGTTCTAATATTATCCCTTTGTTATCTATTGTTTTACTTTTAAACGTTAATTTTACTATTTTACGCTCAGGCATAAATTCTGTAATATCTCTTAATAACACTGCTTTGCGTAGGATTTCTCTAGGTGTCATATCTTCTATCTTTAATTCTCTTGGTATAAAATATGTATCATTTAGAAAGTATTTATCTACTACTTTAAACCCTTTACTTTCTAATAACCCACTAAGTTCTTCTATGCTACATTTCAATTTTACTGTTATTTCATTACTCATACTAAATTTTCCTTATAAAACATGTATTTTAATGCTTCTCTATTATATCACATTATGTAAATTTTGTAAACATTCTATTGACCTTTGTTAATATCTATAATTTCATTTATTGGTATTTCTTCTTTATTCTCTAATACTATTACTTTTTTATAGTCATCTATTCTTTTAATTATTCCTGTAATTGTTTCATATCTTCCACCATCTTTTTTAGCATCAGGAATAAAATATGTAAATGATACTGTTGGTCTTGATGATAATTGTTCTAATATCATTTGTATTTTATTATCTAAAATGCTTTTAGATTCTTCATCTAATTCTATTCTTTCATTTGTTAATCTTGCTGTTTCTTTAACTTCATCATCATATCCTGTTAAAGCTGCAAATGGTGCAAATTGTGCTGCTCTTGCTTCTAAACTCATTTGTGAATGCTTAGTTGAAATGTGATGTGGTAAATTTATAATATCATCATATTTATTGTTCATTATTCGTGATGTCCTCCTATCTGTTTATTCCTATCTATAGTTGTTCCACCTTCTTGTAGATTCATTCCTTTTAATATAGCATTTTTACCATATTTCCTTTTTATATCTATCATTGCTTTTTGCAGTTCCTTTTCTGTCAATTCTTCTTGCTCTTTTTCTATTTCTTCTTGATAACTTGTGAATAAGTCTATTTGTTTATAATCTCTTTCTTGTTTTGCCATTTCCTCATTAACAATATTATTAGCTGTAATGTTTATCCTTCTTGCTAAAAGTTGCTTATTCATAATTCTTTGATACAGCTCCATTACTGCTTCCATAATAATTTTGGTAGATGATGTTTTGTGATTTAAATTTATTGTTCCGATGAGCATGCTTTGGTATTTTTCGTCCATATCTATCAGTTGTTATTTCTCCTTTGTATATGTCACTAATGAAAGGATCTGTTAAGTTCTCTATATCGTACCCAACTGTTAAAACTATTTGATTGGTAACTAAGTTCTTTTCAACCAATTCTAGCGTTAATAACTCTGTCATTTCCTTTACTATTAGTTTTGTTTGTTCATAATTATATGGACAATGTAATACTTGCCCTGAACTAATACTATTACTTTCTGGCTTATATGCTTTGATTTGCTCTATAGTAACTGGTTCCCAACCCCAAGAATGGTCTATTAGCAGCTCTGCATTTATTCCAAATAGTCTATATAATAATTCCTCATTTTGTATTGACGTTCTTGCTATATCTCCCATTGTGTATATTCTATGTTCTTCAAGTTTCTTTGCATACCCTTTACCTACTCGCCAAAAGTCAGTAATGGGTTTATGATTCCATAGTAATTTTCTATACATCATTTCATCTAAACCAGCTATTCTTACACCGTTTTTGTTAGGTTCAACATGCTTAGCTACAATATCCATAGCAACTTTGCATAGATATAAATTTGTTCCTATTCCAGCAGTTGCCGTTATACCTGTACTATCATAAATATCTTGTATTACTTTCGTTACTAATTCTCTTGCTTTCATATTATAAGTCTTTAAATAGTGTGTAACATCAATAAATACCTCATCTATTGAATAAATATATATATCTTCTGCTGAAAACCATTTAAGATAAATATCATATATTTTTGTGCTATATTTCATATATTTTGCCATTTGTGGTGGTGCTACAATATATGATAATTCTAAATCTGTATTTTTTGAGATAGCAATATCATCATAGCTTGAACCTGTAAATGTATTATTGGGTGCTTTTCTCTTTCTTTCTATGTTAACCTCTTTTACCTTTTGCACTACTTCAAACAATCTAGCCCTGCCAGGTATTCCATATTTTTTTAGTGATGGACTAACAGCAAGACATATTGTTTTTTCTGTTCTACTACTATCAGCAACTACTAAATTCGTTGTAATAGGATTTAAGCCACGTTCTTGGCACTCAACAGAAGCATAGAAACTTTTTAAGTCTATTGAGACATAAATATGTTGTTCATTGCCTTGCATAACACACCTCCATAAAATTATTTTCTAAATTATATCACTTATTTATAATATTGTAAACAGTTGTTTGTATATGATTTTAAAAATAATAGAATAGATCAAATCTATTCCATATATTTATACTAGTTCATTATAACTTGTAATATTTTATTTCCTTTTAACTATTCCTTTCACAACAATTTCAGAACATTGGTTATATAAATTATCTGCTTCTTCATCAGTCAAATTTAATTTTTCTTTAAAATCTGCTACTATCTTTTCTTTGTTATTTCTTCCTACAATAAAATGATTATTTAAAATCTCATCAATGATAGTAATCTCGTCATCACTTCTGTTTGTTAATTCCTTTAATTTTTCTTTAATATTGTTCATTTTTTCCTAACATACATATAATTAATATATTGTTTATATATGATTTTTCTTTTGAAGAAAAATCATTATAAAATTAGCTATGGCAAATGCCAATGCTAATAATCCCCATAATGGAAGGTCTGAATAAGTAGTTTTACCTGTTCCAATTGTTACACTAAAAGATATAATATAGAAAATCATTATGACTATTGTTCCTGTTACACTTTTGGACTTTTTAGTTGATATAGAAATCAATCCCCCAACTAGCATTAAAGTTGCACACATAAATCCATTATAGATTTCATCAGTATATGTAGTAGTAGCTAATCCAAGTGTTAGAGACCTAAATGAAACAACTATAAATACTGCTATTGAAATTAAACCTAAAGTTAGTTTCAGTGTTGATATAAAGTTTGATTTTTCTTCTATCTTTTTACCATCATTAGGATTATTAGAATAACCACAATTTGGACAAGTTAAAGCAGTAGAACTAATTTCTTTACCACATTCTGGACATTTTATTAAAGACATAATTACCCCCTTAACAATTTTTCTAATTATAACACAAAAGACAGATAATTTTCAACTTATTATCTGCCCTAAGAATTGTAATTTTGTAGTTACTTATAAATTATTTTCAGTAATATTTATTGTTTTTATAAATTCTATCACTACATTTGCATCATCATTTGTTAAGCTGTAATTCATAACTGCTATATTTTTATTGATATTGTGAAACGAAATATCGCTCCAATTTTTATTTCCATAATAATATCCAATAGTTGCTTGTTTTCCATTATTTAAAGTTATATTTTCTGATGTTCTCCCTGTACCACAAACGTTAAATTGATTATTATAAAAATATAACATTGCATATTGATTTGCATTACTTTTATATAATTTTAAAGCATATTTATAAAAATTATTTTCTTCATTTTTTGGCATTTCTTCATATTTCCACTCACTTGGAATATCTAATTCTAATTTAAAATTATCTATTACTTTAGAATACATTTGCTCATCTTTTTCCTGATTAACTGTTGCAATAGGATTAGAATTAATGTTTTCAGCTTTTAATTTTAAATTTTCTCTATCTGTAACACTCTTTTCAATTATTTTGTATGCAACAATTACGCAAATAGCCATCAATCCTGCAATCAAAATTCCAATAATTATTTTCTTATTTCTGTTCATTCTTACTACCATTTTAACCTTTTCATTTATAATCTATAACGATAAATTATTAATAAATGCTCTTTCAAATATCTAGTTTAACTATCTTTAGATTTTCTATTATTATCTTTGTAATCTTGTCATATAATAAATTGGATTTCCACCAATTATCTCTCCAGTTGTTACATCAATATAATATGTGTAGTATTCATCATAAACATTAGTATTATCTTTATTTAAAGTATCATATTCTATTGTTACCATCCATACCTTTCTAATATAACTATCTGTACGATAAATGATGGTATCATTTAAAGAATAGTTCTTTGAATGTCTTTCTTGATAATACTGGTCATAATCCACTTTCCTTGCATATGCATCACCATTCATCTTAGCTATATCTAAATTAGAATAGATGCTTTTGATATTGTATCCAGTATTAATTTGTTGTTCTGCATCTAATGCAATCTTTTCAGCTTGCTCTTTAGATACTTCAATTGAATTATTATCATATTCTTCATCTTTGACTATAAAATAGTATATTTCATTTATTTCAGGTATAAATCCAATTTTTATCTTTTCAAAAGGATTAATCATGTCATCATACTTTTTACTAAAATCAGCATACCAAATATATGCATCCTTCTGAGATACTAGATTAGATCTTATCTCTATGTCTGAATATTTATTTGGAAAATAGCCATATTTTTCACATAATTTTTCTGCTGTTTTTATTGCTTTTTCTTCAGTTGTCCTATAGTTATCAATATTCTTAGCTAATACACTTTCAAAGAATACAGAAAAAGATTTTCCCTTTTCTGCTTCAAATTCAATAATACTTTTATTATTAGTTTCAATATGCCATATCAATTCATAATTGTTTGGATTACTGTCAAGCTCAATTAGCTTTATCGTCTCATTACTATGACCAAACTTTTTTAATAACTCCTTAGCTTTTGATTCTGCCTCCGTTTTTGACATCGCTCTTGCTCTTTCACTTTCTGTAATTGTATTTTGATTTTTATTTTCTTCTGAATAAAAACCTATTACTTTTTCAGGCTCCTTCCATATATTATTAGTCAATACTGTTCCAGCATATACTATTCCTGTAGTCACTAATAAACTTACACAAGCTGTTATTGCTATCTTTGAAAATGAATAATGAGCTTCTTTCTTTCTTTCTTTTTGTAATTCATCTTTAATAATTTTTTTAAGTTTATCAGGAACTTCTATTTCTAAATTCAAGTCATTATATAACTTTTTATCTAGTTCATCCATCTTTCTTATCCTCCCAATTTAAAATAGTCTTAATCTTTTGCTTAGCTCGGTTTCTTTTTGTAGTAACTGTTCTTTCTTTCAAATTCAAAATTTCACCAATTTCTTTATCTGTAAATCTCTCCATATAATATAAAATTATGATAATTCTATCTTCATATTTTAGTTTTTTACACATAAAATTAAAATCTAATACCGTGTCTATATTTTCCATATTTGAGATTTCACTTGAAATATCCTTCTCAGTATCTTCAAAAGATAGTATCTTTTTCTTATTCCTCTGCCTATAAATGTAATTGCTCTGATTTATCAAAATCCTAATTATCCAAGTCTTGAAGTATTCTACATGTTTTAATCTTTTTATAGATTTAAAAGCGATTAAAATTGTTTCTTGTACTGCATCATATACATCTTCATCATCTTTTAATCTCATTTTTGCAATTTTGTATAAATCCTTTTCTAATAGTAAAATAAGAGTAGAAAAAGCATCTTTATCTCCTATTTTTGCTTTCTTTACTAATTCCTCCATAGTAAAATACCTTTCTAATTTCGTTTGCAAACTCAACTATAATATTAGATGTTTTTTTATAACAATTCCTTTCACTTTTATATAAAATTGTTAAAATATAACTATCCACTAGTATAACTAGTGGATAATTATATCATACAATCTATTGTTACAAGTATGTTATTGTCAATAATATCTCCATTATTATCAATCTTAATCTCAACGACAACTTACTATTAGTCGAGATGATTATATCATACTTTTTGCTATTTCAAACTTTTTATTCTCTATTTTCTTGATATACTTTTCAAATCTTTTTGCAAACGAAATGCTATCAATTTCAAAAATCTCATTATCAGCTTTAAATTTATACTTTTCTATTTCTATTTTTTTTGACATTCCTACCATAAATATAATAAAGCAAAATTTGTTTACTATGTCTTCTGCAAATGTGCTAAAACTAACATTCCACTTATGGCATTCCTCTGCAATCTTTGTTAATAATTGATAATAGTCCTCCTTTCCCAATACAATTAGCATAACATCTACAAAATTTGTTTCTTCCTTCATAATAGATTTCCCCTTTCTTTTTTATTTTTTATCTTGCCTTTCTATTTTAGTCTGAATGTCTACAAATTTCAATTTCAAAAAAAATTTTGTAAAAAGTTCAATAAACATAGAAAAATACACCATTTGATGCACTTTTTTATGTCTATTAAAAATTGAAATAGGAGAAAAAATCATTTTTCCCCTATTTCATCTTTAAGCAACTTTATTGATTATCGTTTTTTCCCACATTTCCAAAAATTCATTTTGTTCTGGAGTTACCCTTGTGTTTCTCTTTTGATATTTCTGTCTTATCTTTCCATCTAAAACTTCAACTGTTACTACTGACTTTTCTGGTCTTTCTAATTCTCTTAGAAAATATATATCTGTATCGCCATAAGCATAATCTTCACTATAATTTTTGTACACACAATTTTTTTGTTGCTTTGCTTCACTTTTTAGGTCAGCTAAACTCTTTGCAGCTCGTATAAAAAATATATTATTGTTAAATTCATTTTTTTGTAATTCCTTATATCTCTTTTGAATCTTTTTGTTTAAAAACTTATTTCCTACTATCTTAACTTTATTTACACTCTCGTCATGCGCCTCTTTAAAATTTTCTGGAAATAATATTTTATTAGTAAGTGGAATCTCTAATTTTTCTAAATTTCTAATATAATCTAAATAACTGTGAGTTGAAAAATCCTTCTGTTTCTTAGAATATTCTTCTAGTCTTAGTAAATCAACATATTCATTTGCCCTTTCTAAGTCATATACATGGAAATTTGACATTTTCAGCAATTTCTGGATCTTGTTCATATTTGGTCTTTTAGTTAGTTTTAATACTTCTAGTTCGTCATATGAAATATTATGTTTTTTCATAAAATTCAAATACTCTTTACTTACACCAAATCTCTTCTCAAAATTTCCTTTTGTATTAAACTTTTCAGGGCAATCTAATGCCAATTTATATAGTCCAGCTTTCATTAGCAATTCAAAACTAGGATATTTAGCTTTTTCCAGTATTTTTAAAAAATTTATTTTCTTGTTATTTAAAATAAGATAATTTATGGCTTCTCGTATAGGTGCATACTGATACACTGTTCCTTTTATCTTTTCATTCAAATTTTCTAAATATATTGATTTATAGTATTGACGCAAACCATAATTTCCTGTATAAACTCTCCATCTTTCTATTCTTTTAGTATGATATACTCTTTCAGTTGCCATATATTTAAAAAATCGATCATTTACTAATTCTATACCTAATTCAGGAACAATTCTAGCATATTCTACTATATTATCATCAAATCGTTTTATTTTATAATTGTACTTTCTTTCAATCTCAAAATATCTTAAACTAATCCTATTGTCTATATTATCAATTAAAGCCAAGTCATATAAAAAGAAGTAATTTTTTAGATTACTTCTTTTTATATCATATTTATTATGGCAAAATGGGCATATGTCCCATTCTTTTGCTGTGGGAACTTGCTTAGTATAAAAGTATTTTCCACAGTTGGTGCATTCATAGCTTTTTCCATGTTTTATTATTAAATTATATTCAATATCATACTTATTTACAAACTTTCTCCAATGTTTAGGTAATTTCATTTCTTTAGGCATTTTTTTCAAAAATTCTCTTATTTCTTTTCTTATATACATTTTCAGCACCTTCTATACTCCAAACAATGAAATTTGATCAATTTCCTCTTTCTGTTCTTCTTGTTTATTTTCTATCGTTTCTCCAAAAATCGAACCAAATTCATCATCCTCACCTTTTATTTCAGCTTTGCTGACATCTTCATGTTTTCCCTTATCTATTTTACATTTCTTAATGCCTAATTCCTTATTTGATTTTTTAAAATATTCCTTAGCCCAACTATATACGGTTTCATCTTCTATCATTGCAACTCCATTTATAGCTTCTTTTCTTGCTAAACCTTTTATATATTCTGCCATTTCTTTTAAATCTTTTTCCTCTTTTAAAAAATCAGAATCCATTTCAGTTTGTAACATCAAATAACTAACAATTTTTATTAAACCTTTATCTTTTTGTCCCTTTATCATTTCGGATAATCTTTGTATTCCATCCATTTTATTTATATCCTTTCTCTTAGTTTTACTATACTTACTTATTTTGTTTCCTAACATTAAAAAGGTAGAACTTTTATATTCTACCTTTCTCCAAATTTTAAGCTACATCTATGTCCTTTATTTCTATATCTCTCACTTGACCGACTTTGAAGCCATATCAGAAAGTTGTTTGATTTATATTGACCTTCGTCTGAAACAGTAGCTTGACCGTCTAAGCTATCCAAATATTGTGTACCTGCTTTTGATTTTGATATATACATATAATATCTTGTATATATATACTTTTCTTTTTTGTATTCCTTATACGCATTACTTAAAACTAATAATGCCCCCATCTTCTTTGCCTTATCTTCTAATAAATTTATAAACATACTTTTTACTTTACAAGATAACTCTTCTGAAATCCCAGAAATATATGGTCTTTCTAAAAATACTGTTAGCATTTCATTTGTATCGGCTTTTATGCTTACATTATCATTTTCGACATCAACAAATGATAATGACTGCATTACATTTGTATTTTGATATGTTCCTTTGGTAAGTCTAACCATTGCTCGTGCTACTATTTTACCATCAACTTTTGCATATAAAATTTTTTTATTACTATCAAAACATGCTAATAGACACCTATTATACATTCCATGTTCATATGAAAGACATGTACTCATAGGTTCTTCTCCTAATACCATTGTGCTATAAAAGTCATCATATTCTCCTATTTCTATTTCATTGTCTTTCATTGAAGTGTTGCTCATCCATTCTTTTATTTGATATTCGTCTAAAGCAAAATTTAATTCTTTCTGCAAGTCATCTGTATGGTATTTCAGTTTTCTAAACTCTCCCATAAGTTCTGCCTTAATAATTAATTTATACGATTGCTTAGCATGCTTACTTTCACGACCTCTATAATATTTTATGGCTAATTCAGCTCCATTTTCTAGCAAGAACTCATTTATATTGCTTCTATTCTTTTCTATAAACTCTTGTGAAAAGTCCATAAGTTGTACTAATTCATTCCAATACTCGTCTATTGTTTCTATGTTATCTTTTATTTCTTGTAAATTTTTATATTCTCTTATTCTTTCTTTATTTCTTAGTACATACATTAATTCTTTTTTATTTTTCATTTCACCTATAAATTTACTAATGTCATCGTAATTTATTAGCAATCTAATTGCATCATTAGGTTTTATATCTTGTATTCTATAAAAATCTTGTTCTAGCCAATTGTACAGTGATTTCACTTTTATTTTTTGAGCTAACTTTTCGATTTCATCATCTGCTATATTTATATCAAGTTTTCCTTTATTAATAATTTGTTTTATTCTCAATAATCTCTCATCAATCTTCAAGTCTAATAAATAATTATACAGTTTATAGTAGTTTTCACTTCTAGAGTCATATAATGTCTTTATTTCATTAAAAGTATAGTTTCCTTTTTGTAGCGTTTCTATATAGTTTCTCTTATTCATAAATTGTAAATCTTTTAGATTTTTTATATTTAATGAATTAATATTAAAATATTCCATATAAAATTCTTTTTCATACAAAATTGATGAATATGGAATACTTAAAAATTCTTCTTGATGTTCCTCAATTAAGTTCAAAAATCCTTTTTTATTATTTCTTATTGCATATATGATTAATTCTTCTTTGTTTGTCTCTATTTGTTCTAGCTTCATTCTTGATATTTTGTTTCCAAATATAAAATTAATATATTCACTTCTGCTGCTCACTATATTTTCCAGTTCTGTTTTATTAACATTTCCTATTTTACTTTCTATTATCTTTAAATCATATAGTGCACATTCATTATTCATCCATCTTAATAATAATCTATACAAATTTTCATTATTTATCATTTTGGAAATTTTCTTTATAGATTCATGAATTTCTTTTGTAGCTTCATTTATTTTTTCATAATGTTCTATGTTTAATGGAAGTTCTAATTTATTGAGATATAAAAAAAGTATGAACCTTTTTAATTCATGATTCTGAACTAATAATTCATACACTCTTTTTAAATTATGTCTTGGTATTAAATTGTTACTTAAAAAAATTGGTGAAGTAAATAACTTTATTTCCTCTATGTTCAAATCTTGTAAATCTAATTCTTCTCTCATAAAGAAATTTCTTAAATTCTTAATAACTACATTCTTTCCTAAGTCTGTTTTTATTTTGTCAATAAAGTATTTTAAATAGGCATACTGTATAGTTCTATATTCATCAATTTCTTGTAATACCTTTATTATTTTTTCAATATCGTAGTCTATTAATTTCTCTCCATTTTGCTGTATAATTTTAATTAAATTTTTGATTTTTCCAAAATTTATACCTGTAGCTTTGAGTTTTATCAAATACTCAATGGTATCTGTGTCTTGCATCAGTTCTCTTTGAATGACCTCATCACATTCATATATATTTTTTTCAATACCTAATCTTTCTATTTCATTACAGCATTTTTCTATATCTTCTATTGCAAATTCTTTTATAAAGTCTAATTCTAACCCTTTAGAATACATATCTATTGCTATTTTAGTATGTTTTCTTAATAGCTCCATTGTATAATTCTCCCTTCATTATATATTTTATTATCCACTCTTTAAGTTCTTCTATGGTAATTGTTTTTTTATCCAATAAAGTTTCAATTAATTCCATAAATTCTATTATTTCTTTCTCATCTAACTTGAAGTTTATAATATTATCTGATAAATATTTCCTCACCATTTCACTACAGATTTTCCATTTTTCATTATCCCATCTATATTTTCTACATAATTCGTGCAATGTTTCAAAATCTTTAGAATCTATTTCATCAAATTCTTCTTTCATCTGTTCTTGCATTTCTTTCAATTCCTGCATTTTCTTTTGTTTCTTTTCCTCTTCTTCTTTTTCTATAATATTTTGTAATTCTTCTTGTGTTAAATATTCTTTTCTAAGCATTTCATCTTTTTCCACTGTTTCATTAACTTTTGATAATGAAATGTATATTTCTCTTAGCTGCTCTTTTGAAATTATTCCAATAACATCGCTACTTTTTAATATTTCTACAAGAAAATTCAAATAATATTTTGGCTCTACTTTAAATACATACCTTTCTAACCAGTAAAATAGTTTTTGGTTCTCCATATTGTCTAAGAAATCCCTTTTAATATCTATTAAATTTTTATCATAGTAAGCATATCTTCTTTGATATAAACAATCTAATTCAAAACCCAACTTGCCTATATCCTCTATATTAAATTTTCGCTCTTCCAAAATATATTCCAAAAAAAGAAAAGCATGTCTATATCTTATTTTCTTCACATACTCTATCATATGCTTTATGCTTTTTTCTTGTACTTCTCCTTGATTCTCATATGTTTCATAAAACTCTTTTAGTGAAATAATTTCTTTATTTACTAATTGGCTGAATATACTTTCCCTTCCATATTGGAATATATAAAAGCTATCTATATAAGAACTATCTGTTAATGTATTGTACCTTTTTATACACTTTTCTAGTTTTATCTTATCGAAATTATTAGAGTATATATATTTATCAAATAATTCCTTATATTCCTCACTATCCATTTTTTCTACTAGGATATCCCATCTTTCATCCAATATATCAAATCGGAATATTTCTTTGTTAAATATCTCATAAAACTCTAAAAATGTTATTGGATTACTTATACCAATTTTTTCTTCAAGAATATCTTTTAACCTTCCATATCCTTCGCATTTAATATCAAATCTATTATACTCTTCAATCATCTTTTTAAGTAAATCATACATTGATTGACTATATTCTTTGCATTCATCTAATATTATTTTGCAAAATTCAATGGCAATTCTTTCTTCTGTTATCGAATTTCCAATTCTAACAGTTTTAGGTATATTCACATAATATAAAATTGCATAATTCAAATATGCTATTTCTTCTTTTTGATAGCCATTTTCTGACAAAGTCTGATATGCTATGTCATTTTCTTTTATCTGCTTTGTGGGTACTATTATTAATGCCTTCAATATAGACATATCTTTTTTTCTATCCTTCTTTATAAGATCATATAGCCTGTTAATTATCCATGCATATACTTTTATGTTATTAATTGCTGAAATCGTTTTCTTTATTCCTAATAAAGGAATTATCTGTTCTCTTAATTTACAGAAGTTTTCTTCTATATCTTCAAATAACGATAATACAAATAATATTTCCTCTGTATTGGTATATTTCCTATCTAGTAGTTCTTTGCCATATTGGTAATATTTCCTACTATCATATAAAAACAATGCTCCTTGTAGATATATATCATTTTTTGCCATTCTTTCTACTTTATTTATAAAATCTATTAACTGTGTTCCTATAATCATATTATCTGTAATATACTCTTCTACATATCCCAAAGCCAAGCTAATCGCTCTAATATTCTTAATGTCGTTGCCAATTTTCTCTTCATATCTTTCTAATAATTCTCCTAGATATTTGATTTTATCTATAGCTTTTAACTCCCACATTTCTTTTTTCTTTAACCAAATACATCTTTCTACTTTGCTACTTAAAATTTTATTAGCTTTTTCAGAGGTATTTAGTACAAATGTTATAATTTCATTACACAAATCAATATTTATGTGTTTTTCAAATGCTTCACTTTCTATAAATTCTATTTTTTTTGTATTCATTACTAATTCACCTTTCCTTAATTTTAATAAGAGATGGAACTTATTTTTCCATCTCTCATGCTACTTTTCTAAATTTTTTATATAAATTGTCTTTTGAATTTTTCTTCATGCAATTTCGATAATTATATAAACCATATTTGTAAATTTTTAATTTCTTTTCATTTTCAATATCAGATATAAGTTTTTCAGTATTATTGTAATCATAGAACATTCTTATATAACCGCTATCATTTATTTGTTTTGGACCATTATATTGCTCTAGCAGATTAAATTTATATCTATATTTTTCTTTTCCTTTATGATCACTAATTCTAATTCCCCCACATAGACCATAATCAATTTTTAAGTAGATACTTCTTGTTGTTTTGGCATAGTATTGGTTAATTTGAAATCCTTTATGTTTTAGTTCTTTTATTACTTTATTAGCAACTTTTATTTGTTTTTTTCTATCTATAGGCATCCCTCCTTATGCTACATTTTTTTCTATATTGTTTTCCTGTTTTTGAAAATCCGATAAAAAACTTTCATCTATTAAAGCTATTCTGAAATTCACTTTAATTTCATGCTTTTCTAAAGTTTCTATTACATTTGAATACATTAGTGTACTTGTATGTGCAATCGTATATTTGTCAACATATAAAAAGACTTCTTTTATTTTCAATCGTTCTATAATATCTAATAATATCTCTTTATCCAAATTATTTGGAATACCTAATACTAATTGCTGCGTACTATTGAATAATTTATGTGCTAGTATCATTTCTGTTGCTACAATAATAGTAGTTGCATTATTATACATATCTATCCAATTAATATCTTCTGGTTTTAGTATCATTGGCCAATTACTTGCTTTTGTTCCATTGTATTCGTTGTTACTAGAAAACCATATATTTTGTGTGTCTTTGCTATATTCTTTGTCTAAATATATTCTTAGTCCCTGTATTTTGTTATCTAATACTACTGGTATAAAGATTCCCTGATGTGATTTATAAGTCCACTTAAAATCTTTATCTTGAAATAGCGATAGGTAAGATTTTGAGATTATCTCTATCTTTTCCCCCGCTCCACACCGTACGTGACATTTTCATGTCATACGGCGTTCCCTCAATTTTCATTTATTTTTATTATTTATATAGATTTAAAATTTGATTAAAAAGAAATGGTTGGATTTCCAACCATTTTTCTTAGTTTATTGATTTTTATAATTGCTTTGTCATCTATTTTTATTATACTTTTATATTTATTTATAGTATCTTGTTTTGTTGCATGTATTAAGATGTGTATGTACTTATGTATTATGATTAGATTTTCATATTTGTCAGTTCCACCATTTTTAATTGGTATTTTGTGATGACAATGTATATTGTTAACGTCTAGTATTTGTCCTGTTACTGCACATTTTCCTTGTTGTCCTGCAAATAATGATATTCTATTATCCATGTATTCTATACTTCTATTGGGCAACTTTTGTTTCATCATTGCTAATAGTATATTGGTATTAAATCTTAGTTGTTTATGTATTTCTGCTCTTCCTTCCTTAGTATAGTTACACACTTTTGATTTTTTGTATATAGGTACATAGTGCTGAACATAGCCAATAGGACATATTGGCTTACCTTCTATATATCTTAATCTTCTGCTTTTTCCATATTTCTCCCTTATGTATGGTGTCATTGTTCCTGTTCGTTTGATATTGTTTCCCAGTCCGTGTTTACTTTCTATTATTGATGATATTGTATATTGTATTTTATCACAATCATCAACAATTTTTGTTGCATATCTGTAATAATTGTGTATTCCCCATACCATAGAGTTATATGAGTTTATGGCTAGACCTCTGTTATTGTTATCATGTGGTTTTGCTATATTTTTAAGTTGTTCTTTTAGCTTGTTGGTTTCTCTTATTATAGCTTTATCGCTCATGTGAGATTTTACTACGTACTTATTTCTTCTTGGTATCGCTTTCATTTTAAAGCCTAGAAATTCCGAATAAGCATTTTTGAGGTTGATTATTTTAGATTTTTCTTCACTAATTTGTAGTTTTAGTCTTTTATCTAGCCATTCTTGTGTTGCTATAAATATTTTTTCTGCGTCTTGTCTTTTTCGACAGAAGAGTTTGAAATCATCTGCATATCTTACAATATAAACTTCCTTGAGTTTACTTGTCCTTTTTAGTTCTCTGTTTCTTGCTCCATGTTGTTTGTTTCCATTTTTGGATATCTTTTCCTTGTATTCTCTTTTTGTTTTTATTTCTTCCCATTGAGAGGTTATCCACCAGTCTAGTTCATTTAGTACAATGTTTGATAACAAGGGAGAGAGTATTCCACCTTGTGGTGTTCCTTTACTTGGATAGATTTTTTCCCTATTTTGTAGTATAACTGGGGCTTTTAGCATTTCTTTGATGATGCAAAGTAGTTGTTTGTCTCTTATTCCTAGTGTCCACATTTGTTTTATTAATTTAGAGTGGTTCACGTTATCAAAGAATGAC
This sequence comes from Clostridia bacterium, assembly GCA_022798895.1. Taxonomy (GTDB): domain Bacteria; phylum Bacillota; class Clostridia; order TANB77; family CAG-508; genus CAG-273. The sequence continues at coordinate 42,612 of JAAWNJ010000005.1, forward strand.
TTTATATCTATGTCGACTACATAATATAAATTATATTGTTGTATCATTCTATAACATTGAGACATTGCATGTTCTGTTGATCTGTTGGGTCTAAAGCCATTACTTCTTTCATGAAAGTGTGCCTCACATATTGGTTCTAAAACTTGGAGAATACATTGTTGTACTATTCTGTCTATAATTGTTGGTATTCCTAGTGGTCTTGTTTTTCCATTTGGTTTTGGAATTTCGACCCTCCTTATTGGTTTCGGCTTGTACCATTCTAATTTGTTTTGTATAATTTTAATAAATTCTTCTGCTGTTAATTGTTCTATATCTTTAATGGTTTTACCATCTGTTCCTGCTGTCTGTGAGCCTTGATTTTTTTTGATATTACGGAAAGCAAGTTTTATGTTGTCATCTAGCTTAATGATTTCCATAAGATTATAGAAATTATTATTGTTTTTACCATAACTATATAGATTATCAAAAATTTGTTGCATATTATAATATTCATTGTGTCTTAATCGCTTTTTCATAGGCTACCACCTCCGTTTAGGAGTATGATATTTCTTTGTCATACTCGAAACTATGATTATCTATATAATAATTATTCAATGAAAATTGACTTGTGGCTATCCCTCTTATATATTTCTATATCTTCATAGGTACATTGCCACTACTCTCATAGCAACTAAAGGTGCTTATTATTCTTCGACACCACCACACTTTGCAACAAGTTATTATTGCGTATTGCTACTTTCCATGTTCCAATAGTTTTATCTTTTCATATTTTTACTTAGGTGCTTGCTATAAGCCTGCTAGCTTGATAATGCCTGTAACATTATAAGGTATTTCATAGTTTCTATTTTTACTTTACCTCACTAGTCTCTATTTAAAGAGAAATACATTTCTATATTTGCCCTGTCTAGACCCGTACACTCGCAAGTTCGTCGACCTTTTTTTCAAGGTATTCTCACCATATAAAATTTATAGACCTCCGACCTATCGATTACGTTACCCACCTCTGGGTAGTTTTCGTTTCACTCATTTTCAGTTGTTTTACTTATTCATAAAGGATTACGGTAATCTTCAGTCGACTTCTTCGGGCTCTCTAACACTTATATAGTTGCATATATATTTGCTAGCCGAAGTCTTAAGGTAGGCGTTTCAAGACGTTACTCTATCATTCCACCTATCAAACTATTAGTTCTCTTAAAGTTTTGTTCTAAAATTAAATTAATATTGTTTATTATCCTTTAAAAATTTCTTAATATCTATTTGTCTTGTTCCGTCTAGTATTAATTTCATTCCGTCGAGTACACCATGTTTATACATAAGTTTTTCACATATTGTCCCATCTTTTACTACGGCATCTTCATATTTTTCAATTAACTGTATAATTTCCCTGTACTTATCTCCGTATTTCATTTTGATTTCATCGTCTATTTGCCTTATTTTTTCGGTTGATTTTTTATATTTCACATTTCCCATTATGTCAATATGTAGCGCCTCTGTTCTTTCATCAAATATTTCATCTACTAGGTTTTCTTCTCCTTTTCTACTTAATTCTTCTTCTAATTTGCTCATTATTTGTTCTATTGTCTTGATTTTCATATTTACCTCCTTTAAATTACCATTGTGTCGTTATTATATAATGCTTTGTTATATTTGTCAACAACGTGTCGGTAACGTAGGGTCGTTGTTATTGCTATACTTATTGTTATATTGGAGGCGATAGTATGACTTTGCAAGAAGCAATAAAAATAAGAGTTTTAGATTTATGTAAGAAGAATAAGATTACTATCAATGGCTTAGCTATGTTGTCTGGTATGCCACAATCTACTGTAAATAGTTTGATTGATGGTAGTAGTCAAAATCCTAAAATGTTGACTATTCTTCGTATATGCTTAGGTCTTGATATTGAACTTAAAGATTTCTTTGACCATGATGTCTTCTCTGGTTTGGATGATGAATAAAGAAACTTTTTTATTTAAGTTCTCAATTTATTATTTAATTTTAGGGTTGGTTCTTTTTTCTGTTTAGAATGGGAACCTTTTAACTTTAATGCCTAACCTTTTAAGTTAGGAACACGTCGCACAAAAACCAGGTATTCCATCCAGTTTTAGTCCTTGCTCTTGTAGTTTTCTGCATATTGCTTTCTTTTTATCTGGATTACTTTCTATACTCTTAAATTTATTTATTTTTATGTATTCATCAGTGAAGTTTATAGATTTTAGTTTTTCATAATGTCTTTTATTTAATGTTTGCATTTCCAGGAACTTACTATATACCATATCTCTATATAACTCGCTTTTTATAGGATTATTAAATATGTATGTTCTATTATCTAAAATTGGTGTTTCCTTCATTAATTCTTTAAATGCTTCTTTATTAGATATATATTTTAATCTTGCATACAATTCTATTGAAGTTCCAGTGGATTCACAATTATTACAAATATATAAGTTTTTAATTGTGTCTACTTTCATATATCCATTTCTTTCGTTTTTGCTTTGGCAAAATGGACAATTTACATATATATAAGTTCCTATCTGATGTATTCTTTTCAGTTTTAATTTATTAATTACATTTTCTATATTTATACACTCATATATATTATTTTGCATTTGTAAAATCCTCCTATGCTACCATTAAGTTTTCCATATTATCTTCATTCTGTGGTGTATATAGTTTCATAAGCTCTTTGTTCGTATTTTGGTCTACTAATATTACAACTGCATCAATTTTATAAAAATATAATTGAATATAAGTCATAAATACATTAAACACATCTGTATCTATTGCTGTTACTTGTAAATCTGTTTTATAATCTATTTTAAACACTTTTAGCATACTTGCATATGCTAATATTTTTGAACCTGTCCCACAATTTGTAGTAGTTAACTTTCCATCATTTAACTTCTTATTGATTTTCATTATACTTTGTAACTTCTTTTCTATTCCATTATCACTTTCTAATAATTTTAAGCAATTCCTATTGGTAACTATTTGATATAATTCTCCAAGTACATCATTTAGTTCTCTCTCTTTTTGAAATATTCTAGTTAATTCTCCAGCTAGAGCATACATTTTAGCTTGCTCGTCTATATCATAACTTTGATAAATTTCATTATACTTTCTATTATTTTCTAAGTTAAAAACTACTTTATTGCTTAAATCAATGGCGAACAAAAAAATAAAGTCCTTAAAGACCTTTTCTGCTGAATACTTTTTTATATTAAAATTCAATAATTGTATAAACACTTCGTATTTATTATTCATATTTAACCTCTTTTCTTATACATTTTTTCTTTATATTACTTATTTTTTAAATTCTATTTAGATACTTTGATTTCTCCTTTTTCGGTTTTATAAATGTTATTTTGATTGGCTTAGTATCTAATATTAGTTTTTCTTCTTTTTTATGCTGATTTATTACTTCGCATTCCTCGCCTAATTCAAATGAAGTACAACTATATTCTGTAATTATGTAGTTTTTTTCTTTATAATACTCTTTCACCATCTTATATATTGCTAACTTATTCTTTATGCTAGCATCATTGTCTATTTTTTCCCATTGTAAATATGTTATTGTACCTCCATCTAATGATTTATAGCCATAAGTTATATTGTTGTAATACTCTTTTTTACCTCTTATAATCTTTTTGATTTCTGCTTCTGCTGCTCTTTTTCCTTTACTAATACATACTATTCCTACTCTAGTATTTTCTTTATGTGTAAAACTTTCCAGTTCATAATAACTATGATTATATCCATCTGCATTTATAACTACCATATAACATTTAAAACTTTCTGGAGCATACTTATATCCCTGACATGTATATCTTATCTTATTCTTCATATTTTCTACATAACTCCTTTTTTATTTGTATTTTTGATTTAAAGCATCTTCATAAACTCTTTTTCTGCACTTTTTACTACTTTACTATCTCTTTTATTGTTTTCTTTTATTTGCTTTAATAGCATAATTCTCGCAAAAAAATAACTATAAAGATAATAAAACATATTGTTTAATTCCTTTTTATTTTTATTGCCACAACACCAACAGGACACTCTATCTAAAATATCATATAATTTAGTGGTTTCTTTCCATTCATATCCATGTTGATAGCAATATTTCAGACATTCTTTTTCTGTCATATTCCATTCTGTTGCTAGTGGTAATAATTTTCCCTCTTTAAGTTTCCTACTTACTCTTTCCTTTTCGTCTACCGCAATACCAAGATATTCTTTGTAGCCGTTTTTTCCATATTTGTTTGTTAAGTATTTTCTTATTATTCTTTCTTTTTCGGTTGTACCCCAACGACATATTCCTCCACATACACCATATCCATACTGAATTTCTCCATTTTTATTGTGTACTTCTCGTTCTAGCATATTATGTAAAAATGGTATATTAGCTTTTAACTCTATATATGGTATGTTTTTTTCTTTTAGCATTATTTTTACTTTATCTCGCACATCATATATTGCTCGAAATTCAACCGTTGTATCAAAGAATATTACTTCGTCTACTTTCATATTTTTCTCTAATAACATAAGTAACATCGCCACGCTATCTTTTCCGAAAGCTAACACTTGCAATATATTTCATAATTAGCCATAAATTTATCCATTTATGGCAACATACTCTACTACACATTTTGCGTCAAAGTCATATGTTTTACATATCATATTCTCCATAGCTGATATAACCTATAATTATAGGATAATTATGATTTCACTTCCTTTCTATTTACTTCTTTCTTTTTTTCTTTATATACTAGTCTCCATTGACTGTCTGGAAATCTTTTTATTAAATTTGTAAATAACTCAATTGCCTTTTTTGAAGTATATCTTTTATCTCCAAAATAATTTTCCCAGTATCTATTGTAAAATTTCAATTGTATTTCAAACATATCTCCTCCAATATTTTATTATTCTAAGGGTAGATATTTTCATCCACCCTTATATTAATTTTGATTTTTAAAATGGTAAATCATCACCTGATGTTACATCAAAATTATCCGTTCCAAAAGTATTATTTGCAAATGGATCAGAAGAACTATTTTCTTTTTTGCTATCTGCAAAACATACTTCTTCAGCTACTACTTCTGTAGCATAATGTTTTTGTCCTTGCTCATCTTCCCAATTTCTTGTTTGTATTCTTCCACAGATTCCTACTTGTTGACCTTTTTTAAAATAATTAGAACAAAATTCTCCTGTTTTAGCCCAAGCTACAATAGTTATAAAATCTGCTTGTTTTTCTTCTCCTTCCTTTGCGAATCGTCTATTAACTGCAATATTAAATGTTGCAACTAATGTATTATTACTTTGTGTGTATCTTACTTCTGGATCTTTTGTTAGTCTGCCTATTAAACATACTTTATTCATTTCATATTCCTCCTATCTCTATGACTCCTTAATATATTTTATTAAGTCATCAACTCTAATGGTTTCTATATTACTGTCTACTTTAATTGTTTCTAGATTATTAATAATATTATCTTTGAATTTTTCAACATCACTTTTTATTTTTTCGTTATATTCGCTTTCATAACACTCTTTGCATAAATATGGTGAATTATTAGTAATTGCTCTATTATTTCCATCTACATATAAATATGCATGTTCTTCACAAATACTTCTTTTACATTTTTCACATTTTCCTAAAAATTTTTTCATACTTTCTATTTTTCATTCTCCTTTAAGCTACTAATTTTATTTCTTCTATTGCAATACTTCTAACTTTTGTTTCTTGGTCTGATTCTTCTCTGTACAAGTCAATGCAGTTATTATTTTTAAATGGGTTTTTTCTTTTCTTTTGGCTTTCGTCAATAAAGTAACTATTCGCTTTTGCTTTATTTAGTAGTTCTTTTGCCTTTTTTATAGCTTTTCTCTTGTTTTTATAAGCATTTTCAATAAATACTTCATCATCTTCACCATTTGACCAATCTGTATAGAATTGTTCATATACTACATAAATCTTCATTCGTTATCCTCTCTTATTGTTATAAATTTCAAAATTTCTTCTTTCATTCTATAAAATTTTTCTACTTCTTTGACACTATCTTCATAGGCTTTATTAGTCTCATACTCATATATAACATAGTATGCTTCCTTATTGCTTTTTACTTCGTATGCTAGCTTTTTTAAACCTACATCTTCCTTTTTTGTTACTTTTCCAACCTCATTTATTTTATTTTCTACATCTATTTTGACTTGTTCTATTTCCTTTTCATCTAAACTTGGTTTTATAAGTATTACTGTTTCATATTTACACATATATTTTATTTCCTCCATTCGTATTTTTTATTATGCAGCTTGCTGTATAAACAAGCTACTTTTTTCTTTGATTTCTCTTTCTATTGACTTTTTCTTTCTATCTAGCACATCTGAATAATCATATAAGATTTCTAAAGGATTGTATTTTATTACCAAAGAAATTACCATTTGAGTATCTACTAATTCTATAAAATTAGTTGTTGATTCTGCATCATCAAAGAAAATAGGTGCTTTTATGCCTGACAAATTATTAAATACATTTGATATTTCTAAACAGGCTCTTGCTTGTTGTGATTTTGATAGCTTTTTATAATCTCTTCCATCATATTGAATATTGCTACATTCTGTAATTTCTCCTGTACTTTTATTTACTTTACTAAATTGAATACTAACTTTATCTAAATATTGTTTTATTATTTCACTTTGCTTTTCTATGATTAGTATTTTTAATTTATTTGCTATCTTCTTTCTCTTGTTAGCCGTTTCTAGTTCATTTGTTATTTCTTCCTGTGCTTGCTCTAGCTTTTGTATTTTTTCTTTGGCTTTCCTTACTTGCTCTTTTTTAGTCTGTACTTCCTGGTTATTTAATAAAACATTCCTTTGTTCTGTCTGTAGCACTTTTATTCTATTTTCTAGTTCTTGCTTTTCTTTATCTAACTTCTGCATATCAGCTGTATTTAATTTTTCTAATAGTATTTGCTTGCTTTGTCTTTCATTAGTTAACATCGTTGCCTCTTCTTTTAATTTGTTTGCCTTTTCCTGTAATTTATCAAGTTCTTTTTGTTGAAGGTTTTTCATTCGTTGTAATGCTTCACTATCTTTTATTTCTTGCTTACAATAATGGCATTTAGGCTTTTCTTCATTAAGCTCCTGTAGTTTTTTCTTTTCTCTTCCATAAAGTTCTTTGATATCAATTAATTCATTTTTTAATATTTCATCTAATCTTGCTTGGATTCTTTCGAGTTTCTTTCTTATTTCTTCTATGCTTGATGATACAAAATTAACCGAAATAATCTTATATCTCTCCTGCAAATCCATTAGTTCCTTTTCCTTATCAAATGTAAGCATCTCACCTTCCTGTTCTAGTGCTATTGTTTTATATGCCTGCAATTGTCCTGAATTTTTTTCTTGTTCTTTTTTCAACTCACTAATCTCTTCATTTCTATTATCTATGTAACTTTCTAAATATTCTATAGGTTGACCTACTATATTTTTTTCATCATCGCTTAATAAATTAAATGCTGTTTCAGAATCTATAGCTGGTACAATTTTTCTTAGCAATTCTTTCTGTTCTTTTGGCTCTAATGATTGAAAATAATATGGATTATGAGCAACTAAAAAAATATCTGCATCCTTATAGAATTTTGCAAGCATTCCTTGATCTACTGGTTTGTCATCTAATGTTAGTTGCATATCTTTTCCTTTATTTCTTATCATTCTGTGTTCAATTCCACAATTATCTATAAAGGTCATATCTACAATAACATTTGCAACTTTTCTAGTATCATTTGCAACTTGCTCTTTTTCTTTTCCCAATAAACTATTGCCAGTTAAGCACCAATTAAACAGACTGCCTATGGTACTTTTTCCTTGAAAATTTTCTCCTACTATATAGGTAGTATTTTCGTCAAATTGTGCATTAAATCCATCTGGTAGTCCTTTATATCCTTCTACATTATTAATCTGCTTTATATACATTTTTATTTACCCTTTCTATGCTGATTGACCTAAATTGAATATATTATCATAGTCATCTATACTTGGCTCTCCTAGCATTTCTTCTATATTTTCCTCATTTAAAGTTTGGCTTCCTATAGTTTCTTCTGATTCTATTTCTGCATTTTCTTCAGCATTTCCAACTAATTTGCTCCTTTCAGCATCATCTACTGTTGGAATTGCAAAAGTTTGTGTAATTGCATATTTATATGCTCCTGATAATGCTTTATACACTGCCCAACCATCTTTGTCGCATCCTTCGCCTGGTATATTCACGTCAATATATTCATTTACGCCTTTATTGTTAGCTTCTGCATCGTAAAACCTATATATCATACTAATTGTTATATCATTTCCTTTTTGAACTATCTGTTCTACTTTAATTGGAATTATAATGATTTTTTCATCTATCATAGCTTCTCTTGCTTTTATAATAACTGCTGCTATGGACGCATAGTCAAACCCCTTTTCTTGGTTTGTTTTATCTTTTATAATTGGTCCTATTTTAGTCATTACATTTAATATTTTTTGTGCTATCATTTTTTACCCTTTCTACCACTCAAAAGGTGGTCTATTTCTTAACTTCTTCATTTTAATTTTTCTTTCTACATAAAAAATATCTACTGCATTATCGTTTTCAATAAATTCATAGACTTTTATATCTGTTAGGTTATCTTCATTTAAAATAATATATTGATATGGAATATCTTGTCTTCTGAAAGACTTTACTGTTGCTTCCATTATTTGAATACTCTTGTTACTTACTGGCCAGAAAACAGACTCCCATCCTATAGCAATATATTCTTTCTTACCCTTTCTGAACTCTTTATAGATGTTTATTTTTCCTAACTTATTATTACTAATTGGCTCATTTTTTCTTAGATTATTTTCTATCAATTTATATCCTTGCTTTGTTGTACATAGTCTAATTTGATACTTCTCTACTTTGTTTTTCTTTTCATTAAACACTCTTTGTATATTTTCCTCTTTGAACCAATCTTTTTTTCCAAAAAATAAATCTACATAGTATTCAGCAAAATAATAGTCTTTTTCAATGATAATTCCCAACTTTTCTTTTACTTTTCCAAAAATTTTTCCTACACCGCTTACTTTCACTAATTCATCATAATTATATTTATTTCTCATTGATTACCTACTTACTTTGTTAGTTTTTCTTTCAATGCTCCATGAAAACTTTTTATCATTTCTTCTGCCTTTCCCTTGTTTTTGTTATAAAATTGGTATATACTTTTACTAATAAAAGCTATAGTATCTATAGTGATAAGTAATAAGATGATTAAGGATTTTTTTATTATTTTCAACATTTTAAATTTTCCTTTCTTTTTATTATTACAATATTAAAAGCAGTGTAATTTTAGTTATACTGCTTCTTTCATTTCATTATTAAATTCTATTAAGCTACCATCTTCTTGTGGTATTTGTTTAATTTCATACTGGCAAATAATATTTTTTCCAGCTTCAATTTTAGATTTGAGTACATTTATTATTGTTCCTACACCATATTTTAGCATATCTTGGTTTGCTTTTGGATGTAAAATGTATTCATTGTCTTGACTATTTAAATCTTGAAGAATAATCTTTTTGAATTTTTGATTGTTTATTAAGGTATCTGAAATTTCCATTACATAGAAGGTGTTTGAAAAATCTTCTTGAGGTTGTTGTATTTTATCTTCTGTTTTCTGTGCTTCCTTTTGTTCTTTTTCACTTTTTTGTCTTGGTTGTTCTACTTCTTTATTTGGTTCTTTTACCTTTTCCTCTTGTTTTGTTTCCTCTTTTGATTTTTTCTCTTTTACGTCATTTTTTGGAATATTTACTACTTTCTTATTTTCCTTTTCCCCTTCAGCAATTTGTTTAGTTGTTTCTACTGGAATATCTCCTGTATTTAATGCTGGTGTTGCATTGGTCAATTGCGGTTTAATATCTGTCCTTCTCAAATCTAAACTGTAATAAGTTCCATAGGCTAGGCTTTCTTGAGCATCTAGTTTTAATTCAAATGGAACATCTACTATGCTCATTCCTGCCTTTTTATACTTTACTATTTCTGATGCAATATTAGATAAAGATAAGCCTCCAGTAGTTTTTATTAACCATACTCCACCTGCTTCAATTCCTTCTAATACAAATTTTAAACTTCCAACTAATTTACATTTGCCTGTTAAGCGATGTTCGCAATCTTCACTACATTCAACTTCTATTTGTTCTTTATTTCCTTTTGCGTTTTTTCCAATGGTAATGGCTTTCGTTCCATTTCCAATACAAGCAATTTTATTATTAACATACCTTTTAAATTTAAAACTAAATGGATCTTCATCAACAAATCTTATTTTTAATACTTTAGGTTGTCCTGGATATAACTGCTTAAAGATATCTACCATATCACTTGATGTCACTTTATCCTCCTCTACATTAAAAAAAGGTAGCTTTTTTGGAAGTCCTGTTTCACTTTTAGTTCCTGTCTTTATATGCCCTATTACTTTATCTCTCACTAGGTTTTCTATTTTCATATTTTCTTTTTCCTTTCTAAGCAACTCTTGCTTCTTCTATGTCGTCTTCAAAATCTCTTAACTGCCTTATTATTTTTTCTTTTAATTCATTATAGTCTTTTTCATTAATATACGAATATTCTGTTTCAAATTTGTTTTCTTCTGAATTAAGATTGTTTATCTTGGTATCGTTGTTGCATAACAATAGCTCAAATTCATATATAATGTCCTTTGCTATTTGTTCTCTCCATGATTCACTAACTAGCATATTCTAGTTCCTCCTCTTTATCATAAGAATATTCTTTTAAGATTTCTAAATCAATTTCTGCAACTGGTAATAATACCATCTTGCCTACTTTTTCTACTGCTACTCTCTTTGGAATAGCCTTTACAATTTTTAGATCTAACAGAAAACTTATTATATTAGTATTATTATAGTTATCAATAACAATCTGATTTTCTGCTAATTTTTCTGATACATTAGCTGTTAAGTTTGAAATATGGGATATGTTTTTATCATCTTCTACATAACCGTATATGTCTATGCTCATTTCTTTATTTTTATATTCTCCAATATCAAAATAACAATCTCTGTATCTTACACAATTTGATTCATAGTCAAATGTTTTTATAAGCATTCCTCCTTCTTATAATCTCAA
>JAAWNJ010000066.1 GCA_022798895.1 Clostridia bacterium
AAATCAGCCATTGCTTGAAGTCCTAAAAATAGAACAATGATAATAACAGATATCCATGAAGCTTTTAAGTTTTTTAATACTTTAAACATTTCTTCCTCCTTGTTTACTATTTTATATATCCATGAATTTATTGTGACAGTTATTTTTCTAAACATGCCACATATCATAACAATAAAAGCTGTCAAAACGACATACTGGGTATTATAACACAGTATGTCGTTTTTTGTTAACCTTTTTCACAGACTTTTCACATTTCTACTTCTTTCAATTTTTATCCCTCATTTGTTTATAGATTTCATAAATTTGTATCCAAGAATATACTCTTTCTAGCTCTGGCACATCTACGTCTTGATTTGCATTAGTTGTAATCAAAAGTGTTTTAATCCCTCCACCATTTACTCTTCTACAATGCTGAATACTGTCATCAATGAATAAATCTATTTTTTCATTTTGTGCTGCTATTAGCTTATCCTTTGCATTTAACACAAAAGTATCATAAGGAATATCATTTTTAGCAAGCCACTCTTTTGACTTTGTTTCTATGGTATTGTCATTTGGTAATACCTCATATCTAGAAGTAATAATGACTATTTGATTTCCTTCTTCTTTTAATCTATGGATAATCTCAGGAGCATATGGCTTTGGTCTTGCTTCTGTTACTGTTTGCATGAATATTTTTTCCCAAAATAAATTGGTTTGTTCTTCTGTCCAATGAGGATACATCTCTTCTATATAGTTATGGTTTTCTTTTTTTCCATAAGTTTGTACTTTTCCGTTATTTCCTAATTCTTCTATATCAAATTTTTGTGAAAATGGAAATACTAATTCAAATGATTCAGATAAGGTATCATCTATATCAATTCCTATTCTCATTTCTTTTTCGTCCTCCGTTTTTGATTATTGTAACATACTGAAAATTATTTTTAAATAGTCTTGTACGAAAAATCATTTTAACATATACTATTTTTATTAACAATGTATAGGAGAGTTTATCTATGAAGCCTTTATTTCAAAATAAAACTACTTTATCTAAGAATATTTATATAGAATTATTAACTTTTCAACAAAAGAAGTTTGGTTGGAGATACACAATGTATACTGCCATTTTTTCTCTTTTATTTATTTTGCTCATTTCTTTTCTATTTGCTAATCATTATTTTGCTCATGGCTTAATCCTCTTCATTATCTTTGCTTGCTTTTCAGCTTATCAATTTATTCAGCCTACACATAAAAATACAAAAGAATTTCATAGTGATAAGGTACAAAATAACTTAGTCAATACTTATTCTTTTTATGAAAACTATTTTGTTATAAAAAATACAGTTGGAAGTGATAAGATAGCATATTATAAATTATATAGAGTTTTTGAAACAAAAAACTATTTTTATCTTTACTTGGATAAAACAAACATTTTAGTACTAGATAAATCTGGATTTTTATTAGGAACCATTCAAGATTTTAAAAGATTTATGAAACATAAAATGTGGTTGAAATTTAAGGAGTTTTAATCTGATAGAAATTTGTTATTGAAATTTTGTTTTGAACTAAAAATGTATGATATTATAACCGTATTGCTTTGTATCTTATAAAATATGAGCCAGTGTTTCATAATCAAATAATGATACTTTGTAGTTCGATACACTGGCATTGCCTGTGGTAAATACGAAAGAATAGAAAGTTTTTTTACTAGATTATTATAAAATTGATAAGAAGCAATTGGATTTTGCAATTCATAAGAAATATAATTAATGATTGAGTTTAGTTGGCTTAGGTATATTTCCGTTTGCAAAATCTCGATATCTACACCCAGCATAAAGTCCTCCAAACATAATCTTAAATGCTTCTTCCTCAGTATAATATTTCACTCTTCCTTCTCTTTCTTCTCTTTCAAGTTTTTCAAGTTCTTTGTCAATAAATTCTTGTAATTCTTTACTAAATTTCATAATGACCTCCTTTGTTTTGGCAAAATATTTTTTACTCTATATTTATTATTAACATATTGTTTTACAAAATGCAACAAATTTCGAACAACTTTTTTCGACATTTCGTCTATTTTCCTTTATTCTCTAGCACTAAAATCTTTTTAATTTTTAAAAACTTTTGTTTGACATTTCTTTATAAAAGTATTATGCTATTTACACAAACATTTGTATTGTATTTTTATTTAAGAAATACTATTTATATTACAAAAATAAAGGAATGATGAAAATGGATATAGAAGAAAAATTACAAATCTTAGCAGACTCTGCTAAATATGACGCCTCTTGTAGCTCTTCTGGAAGTAGGCGCAAAAATACACCTAATGGAATTGGAAATGGAGATGTTTCTGGTATTTGCCATAGTTGGGGTGCTGATGGTAGATGTATTTCTTTGCTTAAAATTTTAATGACAAATAGCTGTATGTATGATTGCAAATATTGTGTCAGCCGTTGCAGTAATAGTAGAAAAAGAGCTACTTTCACACCAAAGGAAATTGCTGATTTAACAATTGGATTTTATAAAAGAAATTATATTGAGGGTCTTTTCTTAAGTTCTGCTGTGATAAAATCCCCTAATTATACTATGGAGCAGATGATACAAGCAATTACTATTTTGCGAAATGAATATCACTTTAATCGGATATATCCACGCCAAAACAATTCCTGGCTGTAGTCAAGAATTAATTGATAAACTTGGAGTTTTGGTGGACCGCATGAGTATTAATATAGAACTTCCCTCCCAAAATAGTCTTCAATTGTTAGCACCTGATAAGTCTAAAGAAAATATTGTAAAGCCAATGAGTTACATCTCTAGCCAGCTTAGTAATAGTGCCCAAAGGTTGTTACCTAATAAAAAGAATTGGTCTTTTACACCTAATAGTATGCTTCCAAGCGCTAATACTTCTAAACCTAAAATTAGAAATTTTGTATCTGCTGGACAAACAACTCAATTAATTGTTGGTGCCACGCCTGAAAGTGATTTTAAAATTATAAAATTATCTGAAAGTTTATATCAAAAGTTTCATTTAAAAAGAGTATATTATTCTGCTTATGTTTCAGTAAATGAGGACTCCCTTCTTCCCAGTTTAGAAAGACCTCCTTTATTAAGAGAAAATCGAATTTATCAAGCAGACTGGTTACTTCGCTTTTATGGTTTTAGCAGTGATGAACTATTAAATGAACAAAATCCCAATTTTAATACTTTGTTGGATCCCAAATGTGATTGGGCTTTAAGACATTTAGAATGTTTCCCTGTCGAAATCAATTCAGCTGATTATGGAACTTTATTAAGAGTACCTCGGAATTGGTGTGATTTCTGCTAAAAGAATCTTACGTGCTAGAAAAGATTGTCACTTACAATTCGAGCATTTAAAAAAGTTAGGTGTGGTATTAAAACGTGCTCGTTATTTTATTACTTGTGACGGGAAATATTATGATGCTATTCACAAATTTAATGATAGCTTCATTTCTGAAAATTTAATTTATTTAGAAAGAAAACGGACTTCCTCTTCCAAGCTATGTACAAACCTCTTTATTTGATAAATTAGAACCTACCAAAGAAGATAGAATAAAGTGTTTAACAGGTGCTTTATAAAAGGAGTTTAAAACATGAAAACAACTATTTTAGATTATCCAATTTTAGAAAATCAAGTTTATGTATATGATGGAACTTTTGATGGTTTACTTACCATTGTTTTTGACTGTTATCTGCAAAAAACTATTCCTAGTAATATTATGCCTGAAACAGACTATATTCCTAATCTTTTAGAACAAACAAAGCACATTTCTACAGATGAAATTAAGGCTAAGCGTATTTGGAATGGAATTTATCACTCTATCTCCTACACTGCTCTTTATGATTGCTATTATGCTTTCTTATCTCATCAAAAAGGTAAAGAAATGCTAATTTTGAAATATCTATTACATGGTTTTATGGTTGGTTCTCGCATTAGTAACCAATTATCAATTGATTATGTGATACGGAATTGCTAAGCTTCGTAAAAATGTATTTGGCGAGGCTCACCGTTTGAAAGGTTTAGTTCGATTATGTGAAATTGAAAACAACCTATGGTATGCTCAAATTCACCCAGATAATAACGTGATAGAACAAGTAGGTCAATTTTTGATGAAACGTTTTCCAAAACAAAATATTATTTTGCATGATAAAAATAGGAACTTAGCCTTTTTATACAATTGTCAAAATAGGAATGATTATGAGATTCTATCAGTACCAGAAAACTTTGAAGTAAACTCTTTCTCACAAGAAGAACAACAATTCCAAAAATTATGGAAAACGTTTTTCCAAACAATTGCTATTCAAGAAAGGACAAATAGCAGATTGCAAATGCAGTATATGCCTAAAAAGTATTGGAAGGATTTAGTTGAAATGCAAAGCTCTAAATAGAAAGTTCCCTCTTAGTTTAATATTCTAAGAGGGAACTTTATTTTAACTGTTATTATCATCTTTACTCTTATACATTTTAATCATATCTTTCAAAGTCACTCTACTACCGTAATTCAAAATTGCATTAGAATAAATCTTAATGGATATATTGGCAATAATTAAAATGGTAACTACTAATACTGCAAATGAGATAGCTATTTGACTTGGTGTTGCAATTCCCATCATAATTCTAAATGGCATGCAAAATGGTGATGAAAATGGGAATATAGATGCAAATACATTTAGGTCACTTGTAGGGTTCATCATAGTAAAATATGACAAGTAAAATCCTACTACTGCTACAATAGCAACTGGTCCATTAGCAGTTTGCACATCTTCTGGTTTGCTGACCGTTGAACCTGTTAAAGCATATAGTAAAGCAAAGGTTGCATAGCCTAAGATAAAGTATAGTATTGTAAAAATTCCAAGTGTTGGTGTAATTTGTGACATATCTAATACAGCCTCTAAAACTCCTTCTGGTAAGCAATATTTTGCACAAATAAGTGCTACTGTTACAATGATAATTACTTGAACAAAGCCGACAATACCAATACCAATTGTCTTTCCTAATACAATCGTTCTAGGCTTTGTAGAAGTAACCAATGTCTCCATAATTTTTGAAGTCTTTTCTGTTGTAATAGAAGCTGATACTTGATAAGCACAGAAGTAAATTGCATAGAACAATACTAATGATAAAAGCATAATTGCAAATACATTGCCTTTTACTTCTTGCTCTGCTGTTTGTTTGAAGCTAAATTCAAATTCTGGGCTTAAGCTTGCAAGTTGTTCTTCAGATAAATTCAATTTTGTTAATTGCAAATTCGTATATAAATTCGTAAATGTATTTCGCAAACTTTCTGGCACTTCTGTCATCATAGTTGCATCTTCTACAATATATGTCATTTGAATTTTATCATTTATTTTATCAATAATAATAGCATCTTCAATTTCATCATTTTCAATCTTCTCTTTGATTTCTTCAAAACTCACTTCTTTGTTCTCTATGATAAACTCATATCCCAAATCTAATGAATTTAAACTATTCAAAGTTCCTTCATAAATATTCTTACTATCTACTACTAATTCTTTAGTAATTCCACTTCCTCCACCTTCTCCTTCTTCATTATCAAAAGAGGATAAAACATTGGGAATATTAAATCCTACTACTATCATAATTAGAATAATTAGGTTAGATATTAAAAAGGTTTTCTTTTTGAACATGTCTTTAATGGTATAAGACGCTACTGTCCATAAATCTTTCATTATTCTTCACCTACCTTTTCAATAAAAATGTCATGTAAACTTGGTTTCATAATCTCAAATTTTTCTACTTTCACATGATTTTGGGCAAGCAAATCAAATAAACGATATCCATCATCTTCTCCCGAAATGTTAATCATGTATTCGTTATTCTTACTATTGTAAATTTCAAGATTTGCTTGTTTTATTAAATTATCCACATTCTCTGTGGTGTTTAATGCTAATCGATTTGCTGCATATTGTTCTTTGATTTCTTTTAAGTTTCCTTGCAATACAGTTTTTCCTTTATTTAATATCAATACATCTGATGCAAATTCTTCAATAGAATGCATTTGATGACTAGACATAATGATATATGTCCCCTTTTTGATTAACTCTAAAATAACATTTTTTAGCAGCTCTGTATTTACTGGGTCTAGTCCGCTAAAAGGTTCATCTAATACTAGCAATTCTGGATCATGTAAAATTGCTGTGATAAATTGAACTTTTTGTTGATTTCCTTTTGATAACTTTTCTGGTGTCATTTGCAAATATTGCTCAACTTCTAATCTTTTTGCCCAATATTGCATGCGTTCCTCAGCTGCTTCCTTCTTCATTCCTTTCAATTTTGCAAAATACATTAATTGGTCATGTACTTTTGTTTTTGGGTATACTCCTCTTTCTTCTGGTAAATATCCAAAATTCACATGCTTTCTTTGCACTTCTTTTCCATTCCAAGTAATTTCTCCGCTGTCCTTTTTTAAAATTCCTAAAATCATACGAATGGTAGTTGTTTTTCCAGCTCCATTTGTCCCTAAAAGTCCATATACACCTGGTTTTTGAATTTCAAAATTTATATTGTCAACTACTTTTTTCGTACTAAAACTTTTCTCTACATTTTTGACGATAAGCCCCATTTCAAAATTGCTCCCCTTTCTTAATTTTCTTATTCATTATATACATAATTTGGCTTAAAATCAAGCATAATAATAACAATAGTTATTTAAATTTTATTAATCTTGTCAAAAGTTGACATTTTATGTAATTAATGTTATAATTAATTAGTTAAATCAAGAGATAAAAGGAGGATTTTTTATGACTGATAATATCATTCGCGTTTTCGGACATACTAATCCAGATACTGATTCTATTTCTTGTGCTATCACTATGGCAAATTTGCAAAATCAAATTGGTCGTGAAGCACAAAGTTTTCGTTTAGGTGAAATTAATAAAGAAACTCAGTATGCTTTGAATACTTTTGGGCTAGAAGAACCAGAACTACTTTCTAATATTGATAATAACACAAATGTTATTATGGTAGATAATAACGAATTTTCTCAAAGTTTACCTGGAATTGAAAATGCACATATTCAAATGGTAGTTGACCACCATAGATTAAACTTACAAACAGCAGAGCCTGTATATTGTATTGCTGAACCTGTTGGTTGTGCTTCTACTATTATGTATAAATTATATAAACAAGATGATATATCGATTACGCCTAAAATGGCTGGAATTATGCTAAGTGCTATTATTTCAGATACATTAATGTTTAAATCCCCTACTTGTACAGAGCAAGACAAAATCACAGCTGAACGTTTAGCTAAAATTGCAGGTATTAACTTATATGATTATGGATATAAACTATTAGAAGCTGGAACTGATATTAGTAATCTTTCTGGCTTAGAAATCATTAATGTTGATTCTAAAGATTTTAGACACAATGATCTAAAAATTACAATTTCACAAATCAATATTTCTAACTTAGAAGAAGTTTTTAAAAGAAAAATTGAAATAGAACAAGCTATTGAACAAAGAATTGAAAATGAAAATATTGACTTATTTGTTTTTCTAGCTACTGACATTTTAGAAGCAAACTCTAAGGCAATTGTTTTAGGTAATAGAATTGATATTTTTGAAAGAGCCTTTCATGCCAAATTAATTTCTAATACTACTTTATTAAAAGGTATAGTCTCTAGAAAAAAACAAATCTTGCCAGCCATTATTGAAACATTAGAACAAAAAATTCAATTATAGATAATCTAGCAATAAAAAATTACACTTCTATCTATCTTAATTTAGAAGTGTAATTTTTTATTGCATTTCTGTCTATTTTGTTCTATAATAGATGTAAATATTTTCGCAGGTATAATTTAGTGGTAGAATGCCATGCTTCCGACCTGGTCGCGCGAGTTCGATTCTCGCTACCTGCTCCAAAAGTATTCTAAGGGAGATTTTATATGATAAAAAACATTGTATTTGATTTAGGTGGTGTATACTCTTTTGAAATAGGCTCTACTAAACCTAACCCAAAGAACTACGAAACCTTATTATCTAAATATAGTCTAATAGCAGAAGAAACCATTTTTATTGATGATAAATTGGATAATATACAGGCTGCTAATGCATTTGGAATACATGGAATTCAATTCACTTCATTATCCGATGTAAAAAAACAAATTATGGTATTAGAAAAGGCTGATTAGAAATCAGCCTTTTTATTTTTTCCTCTTTAAAATATTTATAAGTTTTCTCTTATTTCTATTTTTATCTTGAATGTCTTCCTTTTGGTCTTCTTGAGTCATCATCATCTTCTGGAGCATTTAAGAAGTCATCTAATGTATCTGCTCTTCTATTTCTTCTCTCTTCTTTTGTTGTATCATCATTGTCTAATTGGTATCTATCTTCATAATTTGAAAATCTTTTTCCTACCTCTTCCTCTTCTTGTTTTTTATCCTCTACAAAAAATTCTTCCTCATCAAAGTCACCCCTATCAGTAGCCCTACGACGTTTAATAATTAATACAACTGCAATTATAACAACTGCAACAGCTATACCTACTAATATATAAAATGTCGTATCTGGTTCTTCTACTTGTTCTATTACTTCTGCTGGTACATTGACTCTAATTTGATAATTAGCTGTTTCATTTCCATCTGCTGATGTTAAAAGAATTACAATCACATTTTGACCTTCTTTAAAATTCTCATTTCCTGAAATTTCAACAATTGCATCCTCTTGATTTGGAATAGCTGTAATATCTAATTTTTCAACATAACTTGTTAAATCCAAATCATAAGAGTGAACATCTGGTCTAAAGGTACTTTCAAAATCCACTCTTGCAATTTTTAGTTCTGCTAATTTTAGACCTTCATCAACATCGGTTCCTTCTCCCTGTGTAACAGTAATAAAGTAAGTTCTTGTTGTTTCATCTTCTGCAGTTACTTTTACTTTGATAATGTTATCTCCTTCTTTTAAATTTTTATTTCCTTCTACCGTTACTTTTGCTTTACTATGTTCTGCTTTTGCATCAATTTTTAATTCAGTTACATCTCCTTCTACTTGTGCAGTATATTGTGTTATATCTTTATCAAAAGCTGGAGAAATTTCAATTCCTTCTATTGCTTGTTTCA
>JAAWNJ010000067.1 GCA_022798895.1 Clostridia bacterium
TATGGTAACTATTGCAATAAAAGAATTTTTAATACAGATTTGTGCCTTTCGCAGACTGAGCGAAGCGAAGGCGAGAAAGGAATGATTGTAAAAATGGAATACGAGAAAATTAAACAATTAATGGAAGATATGGGGAACTCAAAATTGACCGCAATTGACATTGACTTTCCAGACGGAACTAAAATTAGTATGAAAAAGGAAGCTACTATCAAAGTAGCTACACCAGTCGTAGAACAGGTAATTACAACAGAAAATATGCAAGCAGTAGAAGAAAAAACACAAGAAGTATCAGCACAAGTTGTTAAAGGAAATATTGTAAAATCTCCAATGGTTGGAACTTTCTATTTAAAACCTTCTCCAACTTCTGAAAGCTATGTAGAAGTCGGAAAGAATGTCAAAAAAGGAGATACCCTTTGTATTATTGAAGCAATGAAATTAATGAATGAAATTGAATCAGAATTTGAAGGAAAAGTAAAGGAAATCTTAGTAAAAGACGGAGAAGCAGTAGAATATGGTAAGCCATTGTTTATTATTGAGTGAGCAAACCAAGTATATTATTTCGTTTGTCCTTGCTGTCCGTTGCTTTCAAATGCTAAAAGCAAATATAAGAAAGCAACGGAAGGCACTCGTAAACTCGCCTTGTGCGGACTTCACTTTCATAATATACATTAGTTTGAAATTAATAATAAAAGGAAGGATAAGAAAAATGTTAAATAGAGAACAGATAAAAGAGATTATTCCACAAAGGGAACCATTTTTAATGATAGATGAAGTGGAAGAATATATACCAGGAGAAAGAACAGTGGCATATAAAAATGTGGATAAAGATGAATGGTATTTTCAAGGACATTTTCCAGGTAACCCTATTATGCCAGGAGTGTTAATCACAGAAAGTTTAGCACAAGCAGGTGCAGTTGCCATTCTTTCTTTAGAAGAGAATAAAGGGAAAAATGCATTGTTTGGCGGAATTGATAAATTGAAATTTAAGAAAATGGTTGTGCCAGGAGATAGATTGAAATTAGAAGTGAATATTATTAAGAAAAAAGGTCCTATTGGTGTAGGAGAAGGAATAGCAACTGTTGATGGAAAGTTAGCAGCAAAAGGGGAATTTACCTTCGCAGTAGTTTAATTAATTATTGATAATTTAATCTTGTATATAACTATAATAATGTTCATCTTTGCTGTCCGTTGCTTTCAAATAATAAAATAAGCATAAGAAAGCAACGGAAGGCACTCGCAAGCTCGTCTTGCGCAGATTTCACTTATATTATAGTTATATACAAGAAATATTGCAATAAAGGAGATAAAACACAATGAACAAAATACTAATAGCAAATCGTGGAGAAATTGCAGTTCGTATTATTAGAGCATGCAAAGAAATGAATATTAAAACAGTAGCAGTTTATTCAGAAGTAGATAAAGACGCATTGCATACAAAACTTGCAGATGAGGCAATTTGTATTGGACCTGCAAGCCCTAAACAAAGTTATTTGAATATAAAGAATATTATTGAAGCAACAAGTATTACGAAAGCAGATAGTATTCATCCAGGCTTTGGTTTTTTATCTGAAAATTCACAGTTTGCTAAAATTTGTGAAGAGTCTAATATCAAATTTATTGGTCCAACTTCTAAAGTAATTGATTTGCTAGGTAACAAGTCTAATAGTAAAGAGATGATGAAAAAAGAGGGAGTACCAGTTATTCCAGGTTCTGATGGAAGTGTAAAAGACTTAAAACAAGCAATTTTAGTTTGTGAAAAAATTGGTTATCCTATTTTATTAAAAGCGTCGGCAGGTGGTGGAGGCAAAGGAATTAGACAAGTAAATTCCTTTGAAGAATTAGAAACAAACTACAATATTGTTAAACAAGAAGCTAAAAATGCTTTTAATGATAGTGAGATTTACATAGAAAAGTTTATTCAAAATCCAAGACATGTGGAAATTCAAATTTTAGCAGATGAACATGGAAATGTAGTACATCTAGGAGAAAGAGATTGTACAATTCAAAGAAATCATCAAAAGGTAATTGAGGAAACTCCTTCCACTATTATAGATGACAAGCTAAGAAGTAAAATGGGAAATGCAGCTATCAAAGCAGCAAAAGCAGCTGGATATACAAGTTGTGGTACAGTAGAATTTCTAGTAGATAAAGATAAAAATTTCTATTTCATGGAAATGAATACAAGAATTCAAGTAGAACATCCAATTACAGAAATGAGAACAGGAATTGATTTGGTGAAAGAGCAAATTCGTATTGCAGCAGGAGAAGAATTGAAATTTAAACAAAAGGAAATTGAATTTAAAGGTCATTCTATGGAATGTAGAATTAATGCAGAAAATCCAAGTAAAAACTTTATGCCATCACCAGGAAAAATCAATGAAATGAATTTACCAGGAGGAAATGGGATTAGAGTAGATACTGCAATTTATAGCGGATATACTATTCCAGCTAACTATGATTCTATGATAGCTAAAATTATTGTATTTGGAACAAACCGAAATGAAGCGATTAGTAAAATGAAAAGAGCATTAGAAGAACTTGTAATAGATGGAGTAGAGACAAATCGAGATTTCCTTTTTGATATTATTCGTAATCCGGATTTTATTAGGGGGAATTTTGATACATCCTTTATTGAAAAGAACAATATTGACAAATTCTAAAAAGCAAAGCTTTTAGAATTTGTAACAATCTCATAACTATCTTGCTAAAGCATAACTTAACTGTAACTCGCTTACGTTCGAACAGTTAAGAAATCTATGTCAATTACGCACTGCATGCGTAATTTCCTAGAATATAGAAAATTTTAAAAGGGGAAAAGAAAAATAAATGATAGTAGATAAAATCAAGAAAAGAGAAACCAAAAATTTAGCTAATAAAAAGTCAAATGTAGATATTCCTATTGGAAAATGGCTAAAATGCGAAAAATGTCATGAAATTATCTATAAAGATACAGTGAGAAGTAATCTAAATATTTGTCCTAACTGTGGTCATTATTTTAGAATGCATATTGGGAAAAGAATAGAATTAGTAATTGATGAGGGGACGTATAAACGTTTTGATTTGAATATAGAAACTACTAATCCTTTAGATTTAGAAGATTATCCTAAGAAATTAGTAGCCTTAAGGGAAAAAACAAATTTAGAAGAGGCTGTTGCTTGTGGAACTGGAAAAATCAAAGGCGAAGATGTAGTTATTTGTATTATGGATAGTGGCTTTTTAATGGGAAGTATGGGAGCAGTAGTTGGTGAAAAGATTACTTATAGCATAGAACAAGCAATTCAGCTTAAATTACCACTTATCATATTTGCTGTATCAGGTGGTGCTAGAATGCAAGAGGGGATTATTTCTTTAATGCAAATGGCAAAAACAACAGCAGCACTTACTAAGTTAGATGAAGCAGGACTATTATATATATCTGTTTTAACAGATCCAACTTATGGAGGAGTTACCGCTTCTTTTGCAAGCTTAGGTGATATTATTTTAGCAGAACCAGGAGCTATGATAGGTTTTGCAGGACCAAGGGTAATTGAACAAACAATAGGAGAGAGTTTGCCAGAAGGTTTCCAAACAGCAGAATTCTTGTTAGAACATGGATTTATAGACAAAATTGTAGCAAGAGAAGAGATGAAAGATACTTTGTATCAATTAATTCAATACCATAAAGGAGGAAGCACAAATGGAAAAGAATAAATCCTCTGCTTGGGAAAAGGTAGAAATTGCTAGAAATCCAAAAAGAAAGACAGCTATTGATTACATAGAAAGCATTTTTGATGAATTTATCGAGTTACATGGAGATAGAAATTTTAGAGATGATAAGGCAATTGTTTGTGGATTAGCTAAAATAGGAGAGCATTCATTTACCATTATTGCAGAACAAAAAGGAAGAACTACTAAGGAAAATATGGAAAGAAACTTTGGAATGCCTAATCCTGAAAGTTATCGAAAGGCAATTAGATTTATGAAACAAGCAGAGAAATTTCATAGACCAGTTATTACTTTTGTAGATACTAAGGGGGCCTATCCAGGAATTGGAGCAGAAGAAAGAGGACAAGGAGAAGCAATTGCAAAATCTATGTTTGAAATGGCAAGATTAAAGGTTCCTGTGATTAGTGTTGTAATTGGAGAAGGTTCTTCAGGTGGTGCATTAGCAATATCAGTAGCTAACAAGATTTTTATGCTAGAAAATGCTATTTACTCTATCTTGTCTCCAGAAGGATATAGTAGTATTTTATGGAAAGATAGCAGTAGAGTAAAAGAGGCAGCAGAGAAAATGAGATTAACAGCAAAAGATTTATATGATTTGAAAGTGATTGATACAATTATCAAAGAGCCTGTAGAAATGGAAGAGGAAGACTTTGCAAAGGTAAGTCAATCTATTCAAAAAGAAATTCAAAAGGAAATTAAGAAAATGCAAAAAATGTCAGTAGAAGAATTAGTAGAAAGGCGTTATGAAAAGTTTAGGAGCATTTCAGGATTTCAAATAGTTCGATAATATTCTAATTTTATAATAGCATAATATGATAAATTTTTTTGTTTTTCAAATGCCCGTTGCAGTCAGCAAATTCAAAGAAGTGCGTCAGAACGGTACCTCTCAAAACTGCAAAAACATATCATATTATGCTAAAATGAATAATAATGAAAGGAAGAAAGTATTATGTTATTAAAAGATAAAACAATACTAATCATGGGAATACGTAATAAATGGAGTATTGCCTATGGAATTGCAAAGTCAGCTTATGAGAACGGAGCAAAACTTATCTTTACTTATATGGGGGAAGACAATAAGGAAAAAATTGAAGAACTTATTTCAGATTTCAAAGGAAGTAAAGCTTATGTGTTAGATGGAGCATCAGAAGATGAACTAGTACAAAAAGTGTTTACACAAATCAAAGAAGAAAATGGAAAAATAGATGGCTTAGTACATGCTATTGCACATGCTAACACAGAAGATTTGCATCAAGATTTTATTTATACTAGTAAAGAAGGATATGCTCATGCTATGGATGTTAGTAGCTATTCTTTTGTGCTAGCTGCAAGAATGGCAAAAGAAGTAGATTTATTAAATGAAAATGCAAGTCTAGTAACATTAACTTATCATGGTTCTACAAAAGTGCTAGATGGATATAATGTGATGGGAGCAGCTAAAGCAGCGTTGGAGGCAAGTGTAAGATACCTAGCAGAAAATTTAGGAAAAGAAGGCAAAAGGGTAAATGCCATATCAGCAGGGCCAATTAAGACTTTGTCTGCTAAAGGAATTAAAGACTTTTCTAGTATTTTAACTGTAGTAGAAGAAAAATCACCATTACATAGAAATGTAACAACAACACAGGTAGGAAATGTGGCTGCTTTCTTATTAAGTGAAATGTCAGATGCTGTAACAGGGCAAGTAATTTATGCAGATAGTGGATATAATATTATGGGTGTGTAAGAGAATAGGTATTACAAAAATGTATACAATATATACTATATTTATTATGCTAAATATCTATCTATTTTGAAAATAGGGGGCTTTCTATATTAAGTTATAGAAGGTCTCTTTTTGTTTTGAAAGGAAAAATTATGTTAATAGAAACAGGATATGTATATCATATTAAGGAAGAATATTTTAAAGTAGCAAGGGATAAAAAGTTAATGAGAAATCATGAAAATGGAAATACAAGACCTACTTATTTGTTCATACGAAATGCAAACAGTAAAATTTTATGGTTTGCCCCAATGAGTTCAAAAGTAGAAAAATATAAAAAGATACAAGAAGAAAAGATAAAAAAGAATGGGACTTGTGATACTATTGTAATTGAAAAATATAGAAAAAAGTATTCAGTTTTTCTTATTCAAAATATTTTTCTAGTTACTAAGGAATATATAGATCATATAGATACTAGTAGAGATAAGGCCGTACCTGTTGTTGCAGGTACACAAAAAGAAATTACTACTAAGGTAAATAAGGTATTTAGACTAAAAGCAAATCGGAATAAATTTAATATTTCCAGATGTAGACAAGATTGAAAAAAGATTATTAGATAAAAATGGAAGAAACAAAAATACGAAATACTTTAATTAGTTTGGAAGAAACTAGATTTTTTGCAATGAATGTGATATAAATTAATGGAAATATGAAATTGATTTGAAATTTTATTATAAGAAAATATAAAATAGTATTGAGAAATGAAGAAAGGGAAAGAAATTTACAAATCCTAATAGATTAAAATCGAAGAAAAGATTAACAAGAAATGTTTTAGGATATACTAAAGAAGCAAAGGAGAGAATTGAAAACTAATGGCAAATATTTTGGATTATTTAACATGGAGAGGAGATATTCCATTTTCACAAGTTCCACTAAATGAGATAGATAGCCTTATTTTATCTAGAATTTCTTATTTTCCTTTTGATAATTTATTTCAAGGAGAAGAGAAAATAACCATAGAAAAAGCTTATAAAAGGTTTAAAAAGGAAAAAGATAAAACAGTATTACAAATTGATGATTTAGAGTTATTTCCAGCAGTAGCAGGATGTGCAAGATATAAAGATTTAGTTTTGCTAGATTATATTAACAAAATAGAACAAAAAGAAGAAAAACAGTTTTCAGCTATTGCAATTTGTTTACCTAATAATCTTCTTTACGTTTCTTTTAGAGGGACTGATAATACATTAATTGGCTGGAAGGAAGATTTTAATATGAGTTTTTCTTCCCATGTGCCATCTCAAAAAGATAGCAAAGTTTATTTAGACGATATAGCTAACAAATATGAAGGAGATATTATTGTAGGTGGGCATTCAAAAGGTGGTAATTTAGCTGTATATGCTGCAATTTTTTGCAATGATGAGACAAAAAAGAGAATTAAAGTAATTTATAATGAAGATGGACCAGGTTTTGATGAAGATATTATTCAAACAGATGGATATCAAAAAATAATAAAGAAAGTACACACCTATATTCCACAATCTTCTGTGATTGGTAGATTATTAAATCATCAAGAATCATACACAGTAGTACAAAGTACAGCAAATGGTATTATGCAACATGACTTATATAGTTGGCAAGTATTAGGTAGCAAATTTATTTGTGTAGAAGAAGTGACAAATGGAAGCTTATTAGTAGATAAAACAATTAAAGATTGGGTAAGAGAAGTGTCACCTAAACAAAGAGCACAATTTATAGAAGTATTATTTGATATATTAAATTGTACAGAAGCTACTACATTAGAAGACTTATCAACTAAAAAGATAGCAACTGCTAGATTACTAGTAAAGAGGTATCAATGCATAGAAGACGAAAATAAAGAATTGATTTCTAAAACAATGCATGCCTTATTAGGAATTATTAAAAATAATGTGATGGGAAATATTTCACAAAAGAATGCAAAGAAAAGTAGAAGATTGAAATAAGTTAGAATTCCTAGGTTATGACGAAAAAAACGTGTAAACATAGGGAGTTTCATAAAATTATTGCAAAATACTATATAGCAGAATACTATATAGCAGAATGAAAAGGACCAACAACAAAAAAAGCAGGATGAACCTGCTTTTTTGTTGTTATATATAATGTCTTGTTGCTATTAGCAATCAGACAGAAGTAAAATTAAAAAATTAGGAAGGATATGTAAACAGCAAATCAGGAAAATAAACTTCTGAATTTTGCCAAGAAGATAGATTAAAGTTCTGCAAAGAACAGTCAAAGGTTACATCTATGAGTATCCATTCACCATCTACCTCAGCCATATTCCAAGCGTGGTAACAATAAGTACCAGTTGATCTGTAGTAATAATATCCTTGAACATAAACTACATTTAATCCAGCTTTATCAGCAAGATATTTAAAGGAATAGGCGAATCCGCTACAGATAGAACGTCCCTCTACAATTGCACCATAAGCATTTTGATTATTGTCAGTGTGAAGATCATATTGTACATTAGAGACTAACCAGTTATGAATAGACTGTAATTTCTCTCGGTCTGTACCAGTTAATGTATCTACAAATTCGTCTACTATTTGCTCAAAGGATTCAATAGCCTCACGGGTATCAAATTTACCTTGAGGGCGGACTATTATTTGAAGAAAACCATTTCTGGAAGATAAGAAAAGTTTACAATTGTCCATCCAAATTTTTTCAGCAGGATGGTCTGCTAAATAGGCTCTTTTTGCTGTCATAATCAAGTTTTGGAGAATAACGTTATTTTCTCCAGTATGTAAGCTACTATCAGCGAAGGAAATAGAAACTTCTGCTCCATCAATCAACTGACCTCTGTTAGTGGCAAAGCCATTATAAATAACCTTTTCTATTTCACTGAGTTGCTCATAAAACCAACCTGTGTAAATAGATTGCTGAACTTCTTCTTGAATTGTATTATCTTCAACAGCTTCGATTTTTTCTGATATACCATAAGTAGTAGCGTTTGCTGTTATGCATATGTTGGTCAAACAAATGAGTATGATGACGATTGCAGGAAAATACCGAAGTGTCTTAACAATACTGCTTTTCATAGTATGAAGCCTCCTAATACTTTTGATTTTTGCTTCTATAACAAGTGTCTTAAGTGAAAAAGTATTTTCACTTAGTAAGGTCTCTTTCGGAGATAGCCTCCGAGGCATGTACGATTTGTTTTCCTCTGTAAAATTAGCTTTTAAATCAGTTGCTTAATGGAGTAAAAAGTTTTATTTGCAGATCGCAAAGAATGAATACATTATAGAACATAAGGGGAAGTGAAATGCTGAGTTTCTTTTTTGTTATGTTTTTCATTTTTTTACACCTCATTTTGAATTATTAGTTTGTTTCATATATGTTCTAAAAAAGAGTGAATGAATTTCCTCTTTTGAATTTTTACAGAGAAATAAATTTTACATATGACCTCCTTAAATTTTCAAATAGAAGTATACATATAGCATTATATCATGATATTATGTAAAACTCAAGTTCTTGTTTGTATTTCCCTGAATTTTGGCTTGGTAAGCTGTCAATCATTTTTGAAAATGTCTTAAATTTTTTAAAACATAAGCCCTAAAAATTTAGTTTTTTAGGGCTAAATTTTATGAAA
>JAAWNJ010000068.1 GCA_022798895.1 Clostridia bacterium
CTCCCTTTTCTTTAGTATTTACGCTTCTACTATTTCTATACATATTCTTTTATCATAATGCACTATAGTAATGTTCTGATTTTCACTTTAGTTATAACATATTGTTTTAACATATGTCAATATACGTTATGTCAATTCTAGTGAAATTTCTCTTTACACTTAACCATATCAAAACAAACACTTTTTAATGCCCTCTTTAACTATAGTTATTTAACTGACTAACTAGTATATTGTCTTTTTCACATTTAGCCTATATACTTTTTTTGGGAGGTGATTTAATGTATAAAGCATTAACTAAGAATCTAAGCTTTGATTTTTCTTCTACTTTTGCATTACTAATTTCCGTGTCGCTTATTGCCATTTCAGCACAGCTTTCTATTCCTTTACCTAATGGTGTTCCTATAACCTTGCAGACATTTACAGTAGCTCTAATTGGCTTTTGTTTATGCAAAAATAATCAAGGAATAAAATCAATTATATTTTACTTATTTTTAGGTTTAATTGGCATGCCTATTTTCTCTCTTGGAAATAGTGGATTTTCCACTTTATTAGGGTTAACTGGTGGCTTTTTGTATGGTTTTATTTTTCTAGCATATTTTTGCCAAAAATCTAAGAAATCTAAGAAAATTATCTCAAAGCTATTATTTACATTATTAGGCTTATTATCTTGTCATTTCTTTGGAGTTTTGCAATATAGTATTTTAACTGGTATAAGCTTTTCTAATTCCGCTTTATTAGTTTCTATACCATTTTTACTAAAAGATAGCTTATCCATTTTATTAGCTTTAATCTGTTCTAGTAAAGTAAAATATGAGTAATCTTTTTCACCATAAAATTTCATTTTTTATTGATATTACTCAATTCTTGGTATACAATAAGAGTGAAAAATATGGCAAAGGAGATTGTGAATGAGTAAATACAGAGATAAACTATACGAAGGAGAAACACTACGAGATTTTAGAGAATTAGTAGTACGTTACGAAAGTCGTTTTAGTAATAAACCTGCTTTTATTTATAAAAAGGACCCTAAGGCTACTGAACATATTTCTATTTTGTATGGTCAATTTGTACAAGATATTAAAAGCTTGGCTACTAGCCTATTAGATATGGGACTGGAAAATAAGAAAGTAGCTTTAATCGCTCCTAATCGTTATGAATGGTGTGTTAGTTATTTAGCTGTAACAACAGCTAATATTACGATTATTCCTTTAGATAAGTCTTTGCCTAATAATGAGATTAAAAGTTTGATTATCAGAAGTAAAGCAGACGCTGTTATTTTTGATAGTAAATATCTTCCTATCTTTGAGGAAATTGATACTGAAAATACTTCTTCTTTAACACAATATATTTGCATGGATGAAGTTCTAAGTACCAATATTTCTTCTAACCATTTTTTCACATACTCTTCTCTTGTAGAAAAAGGAAGAAAGCTATATTTGTCTGGCAACATGTCTTATGAAGACATTGTACTAAACCCCAATAAGGTTTCTATTTTGCTTTTCACCTCTGGTACTACTGCTATTTCAAAATGTGTAGGTTTATCTCAGTCTAATATTTGTAGTGATATCTATGCTTTGTCACAAATGACTGATATTCGAAAAGAAGATGTTTTTCTTTCTTTTCTACCTTTACATCATACGTTTGAATCCACTTGTACCTTTTTATATGGTACCTCTTGTGGGATTACAGTTGCCTTTTGTGATGGCTTAAAATATGTGCAAAAGAATTTAATAGAATTTGAAATTACTGGCTTTGTAGGTGTACCTTTAATGCTTGAAGTTATGTACAAAAAGATTGAAAAGGGAGTAGCAGAAAAAGGTAAAACTAATTTAGTAAAAACAATGAGAAAAGTTTGCAATTTCTTGTTAAAGTTTGGTATTGATATTAGAAGTAAAGTATTTAAAGAGATCTTAAATCAATTTGGTGGTAAACTCCATACTTTAATTGCAGGTCGGTGCACCTATGAATAAAGAAACTGTACAAGGTTTTGTAGACTTAGGTATCAACTTATTGCAAGGCTATGGCTTGACTGAAACATCACCTGTTGTTGCTGGTGAAAATGATAAGTACAAACGTGCTGGTAGTGTAGGGTTTCCTCTTCCTGGTATTACTGTACAAATTGATCATCCTGACCAAGACGACATTGGTGAAATTATGGTAAAAGGCCCTACTGTTATGAAGGGATATATTGATAATGAAG
Source organism: Clostridia bacterium (assembly GCA_022798895.1). Taxonomy (GTDB): domain Bacteria; phylum Bacillota; class Clostridia; order TANB77; family CAG-508; genus CAG-273. Next base: position 2,201 of record JAAWNJ010000068.1, read on the forward strand.
AGGCAACTAAAGAGGTTTTAAAAGATGGTTGGTTTTATACTGGCGATTTAGGTAAATTTGATAAAGACGGATTTCTTTTTATTACTGGTAGAAAAAAAGATGCCATTGTTTTGAAAAATGGAAAAAATATTTTTCCGGAAGAACTAGAAATCTTGATTAATAGCCTACCTTATGTATCTGAAAGTATGGTTTATGGCAAGCCTGCTAAAGATAATGATTTAATGATTTGTAGTAAAATTGTATATAACCCTGAGATGATGAAAGAATTATATCCTGATGATACTAATTACAAAGATATTATTTGGAAAGATGTGAAAGAAAAAATTAACCATTCTATGCCTGCCTACAAGGCAATTCGTGAAATTATTGTAACAGAAGAACCTTTGATTAAAACGACTACTCAAAAGATTAAAAGACATGAGGAGTTAAAAAAGATTTTAGGAAATTAATTGTTTTGATATACCAACCTTTAGGGGTTGGTTTTTTATTGAAATAAATTTACTATATTATTTTTTCTAAGTTTCTTCTTTTGTACAAAATTCTTCGTACTGTCATAGTTTTATGTTCTATTGTATAAAAAATAATATAATTTTTTACATACATTCTAAAATATACTCTATTTCTCTTTTTAGTAGATTGATACGGCTTATATCCTTCAGGGCTCTCTGCTCTTCTTTCTATTGATACTCTAATACTTTGATTTAAATTCTTAGCAGCTATAGGATTTTTCAATTCTTTTGCAATATATTTCATAATTTTTTCTAAATCTTTATAAAATAACGCTGAAAATTTCAACTTATTCTTGTCCATCAATCATCCTCCTCACCTCGCCAAAAACTTCCTCTGCGGTGTAATACTTGGTGTTTGGATTTTCTGCTTCTTCCTCCGCTTCATCAAGTGCATTTTCTATATATTGATTATACTCCGCTTCAGTCATTAGTTTTTCATACTTTTGAATGCTCATAATTACCATTGTTCCATATCCATTTTTAGTTAAATATACTTCCTCATTGTCTTTTAAAACAGTCTTTTCTATCTCTGGATATTTATTTCTCAAATCTGATACAGGTCTAATATTTATCATATTTTTCTTCCTTTCGTTATAATTTTATGTTTATTTTATCATTATTTTATCATAATATCAATAAAATTATTAGACTTTCAAAAAAATACGAAGTTAGACTTCGTATTTCTAAAACATTTCTTTAACTATCATTAATCATTACTACACATATGCTTTCTTGTCATTTCTAATAAATCTAATGGTGTAAAACCTATAACTTGTGTTTTGGAACGATCTTTTTTTAGCGCTTCTTCTAAAGTCTCTAGAATTTTTTGCTTTGTTTCTTGTTTTTCCATATCAATATAATCAATAATAATAATTCCGCCAATATCACGTAAACGTAACTGTTTTGCTATTTCTATACTTGCTTCTTTATTAACTGTATATACAGTTTGCTCTAAATCTTTGTTGCCTATATACTTTCCTGAATTAACATCAATAGCTGTTAGTGCTTCTGTTTTATCAATTGTAATAAAACCTCCACATTTTAACCAAATTTTACGGTTATTTGTTTTTTCTATTTGATCTTCAACATCGTATATGCTTAAGACATTCTCATTTTGTTTTAGCTCTAGTTTTACCTTACTTTCAAGCCCTGTATCTTTTAAAAATTGTGTTACCTCTTTTGCTATTTCCGCATGGTTGGTTACAATTCTCATTAAATCTTGGTCTACTAAATCTGTTAAAATTTTTCCAACAATTCCATCATTTTCATGAATCAAAGTCGGTTCAAATTTTTCGTTCTTTTCTAATGCCTGAGCATTCTTTTGGATTTCTTCATATTTTTGAATTACTGCTTGAATATCTTGCTCGATTAATTCTTTTTGTCTACCTTGTGCTGAAGTTCTTACAATTACTCCATATCCTTTTGGTAAGCTATTTCTTACAATCTCTATAAGTCTTTTCTTTTCTACTTCTTTCTCAATTTTTTTAGAAATAGTAACAAATTCTGTATCTGGCATTAATACAATAAATCTTCCTGGTAAACTAAGATGAGTAGATACTCTTGCCCCTTTTTTATTGGTACTATCTCTTTTTACTTGTACCAAAATTGGCATTCCTGAACGGATATAATTTTTAATATCATATTTACTCAAAGTTTCATTTTTATTACCTGTTTCATTACTTACTTTTGGAATAACATCTTTGATATGAATAAAAGTATTTTTCTCTGTTCCTATATCTACAAAAGCTGCTTGCATCCCTAAAAGAACATTTTCTACTTTTCCCAAATAGATATTGCCTTCTAAACGCTCTTGTCCTACTCTTTCTTCATACTTTTCTACTAGCTTCCCATTTTCGCAAATAGCTACTATTTTGTTCTTTTGCTTGTCTTGATTAATGATGATTTCTTGCATTTATTACCTCCAGCGTCAGTTTCAGGGACATACGTTTAACCAACATTTTTATTCTAAAAACGTCAGTTAAACATACGTCCCTAAACTGACACTTAATTAAATTTATTCATTGCACTATCTATTCCACTCTTTAGGAATTCTTCTATTGCATCTGCTGCCCTATCAATTCCTACTTTTAGTTCTTTGTATGTATCTTCTTCTAACGCCCCTATTACATAATCAATAGCATCATATTCGTCGACTGGTCTTCCAATTCCTACTCGAATTCTTGGAAAATCTTCTGATACTAATTCATGTACTACTGACTTTGCTCCATTATGAGTTCCGAGGTCCACCTTTTTTTCGTAATTTAATAGAGCCTATCTCTACGTCCATGTCATCATAAATGACTAGTACATTCTCTATTGGAATTTTATAAAAGTCAATAAATGGTTTGATACATTGGCCACTTAAATTCATGAAAGTTTGTGGTTTTAGTAAAATTACTTTTTCGTCTTCTATGATACCGGCTTCCATATATCCCATTAAATTTTGTTCTAGTTAGTTCTATTTCTTGTCTTTTGGCTATTTCATTCATTACATCAAAGCCCATATTGTGTCTTGTATGACTATATTCTGGCTCTGGATTTCCTAATCCTACTATTAAGTACATTGTTTTTTCCTCTATTCTCCTAAGCTTTTCATTAACTCTTTTATTTTCTCTAGTTGTTTTTCTGCTTCCTTTGCAATAGCTTCCCTTTTTTGAGGCAAAACCTCCTCAAACTCTTTTAATGGTATCTTCGTCTCTTCATTTAACTCTTTTATATGAATTATTTTTTGATGAAACAATTGTAAATCTTGTACTACATTATCTATTTTATTACTATATGATATTACTCTACATTTTTGTCCTAATATACTAGATAAAACCATTGCATGAAATCTGGCACATATCATATATTCCATACTCGCATAGTTTTTCAAAAACAGCTCTATGTCTCCATTATAATTCACACAATGTATGAAAGTTTTATATTCTTCTGGAATTCTTTTCATTAGTTTTTGAATTGCATTTTCATCTCCCTCGTGCTTGCAAAAAGAAAATAGATATACTTGTTTACTTTCTTTGATATATTGAAGAATATTATAAGTAAGCATTCTATAATAATTTTCCTCTTGTTGAATTAAGTCTTTTCTAATTGCTAAATCAATCATAGAAACTCCAACAGTACCTTTCCTTTTTGCTATAATTTCATCTAGTTGATAAGAAAACGCTAAATCTGGCGCATAACGTACAGTTGGTATTTCCTCAAATAAATGATAAGAATACAAATCTCTAAAACAAATATCTGTGCAATTTTTATATACCTTCCTCGCTAATTCTATATATTCTCTTGTATATGCTGGTCCAAAATTTGAGCTAACATAATAAAAAGGAATATGACTTTTATTGCATTCTTTTAAAAAATCCAGGAATACTTCTGATATATTATAGACGGTTCCACCCTCCATAAAGATGGAACCACCTATATAAATATATGCACTATATTGTCTTGCATTTTCTCTCATTAGTTTTCTTTCTTTTTCATGTACTATAGTAACATTTGAAAATTTTTCAAATGCTTTGGCATGTTCTGAATTTTCAATATTAATAACAAAGGATATTTTTGAATATTTTTTTAATAACATATAAATGAATAAATCGTCACCCAAATTTTGTCTTGCATATGCTAATATAAAGATTTGGATTTTACCCATTTTTTGCCTCCTTCTTTATCCTATCCCATATTTCATTTGTACGTAAATATTCATCATAATGTTTTTTTACATTTTTGTTATAATTTTTTAAATCATCTAATAGAATATTGCATTGGTTGTCCCCAAACAGTTTGTTTATTTCAGGAACTCCTTCTTCTAATTTTCTAGAAATATCACTCATCTTATCTTTATAATTTTCAGGTGCTGTAATATATTCAAATAACGGTTTATATTTTATCCAACCTCTTGAAGCTTGAATAAATCTTTTAGCAATTTGTTCATCTTCTATTTTTATTCTTCTTAAGGTTTTAGGATATTTCTCATGTAAAATATTGGAATATTTCAAAAATCCATCATGGAAATGATATACTGGCACTTTAAGAACTTTTGCATATTTTAATTTTGTAGAAAAGAATGTATCTTCTCCTCTAGCTCCTTCTGGATTATAAAAAGCTGGTATTTTATCAATATGTTTCAAATTCAAACATAATGTAGAACCTGCTACCCATTTACCTCCATTTTGATATTCTATTTCATACAAATTTTTTCCTTGTGCAATCTGTTCATCTGCATAAGTAATTCCATTATCCTTCACAAATTTTTCTTTTATAGAAGCCCATGAAATAATGTCATTGCTAATAGCCTCTATATAGTTACCAAATAATTTTTCATCTACTTCTTCATTTAACTCTACATAGGGGATTGGTGAAATATATCCACAATGATATCCTATTGTAACATCTGCGTCTTGGATATATTGATAGTGCTTGGCAACATTATCTTGTTTTTGCCATAAAATTTCTTTTCTTTCTCTATTTTTAATACATGCAACAGGATATTCATCATCATCCCAAAATAGAAGGTAATCCATGTTTCTAATTAATGCATAATACATTAATGTATTTCTACCCTTAGCATGTCCATGTCCAAAAAATAAATCTGCTTCACTTTTTGTCAAATTTCCCTTTCCTATAAGTCTTTTCTTCATTTCCGCAATATCTTCTGGAGTAATATATTTAATTTTGATATCTTTATAAACATTCGGCATTAGCCCATAAAAGTCTACTCTTGTTGTATATTGATATTCTAAATCAAAAAGAATAAAGATAGTTAACTCTATCTTATCACCTGTATTCTTAAATTGTTCTAATAATTGTTGATAAGTATTGTTAATTACTTTACATACATTAGGTCTTCCTGTTACAAAACCTATTCCAAATTGAACTGTTTTGCTCATATCTTTCTCCTTTACTCTTATGACTATGTCAAATACTTACATTTAACTTCTAAATTGTATCACATTTTATATTTTGTGTCAATTATCTTAAAACCCGCATTTCTTAGTGTTTCAAGAAATACAGGCTTAATCTTTTCTTAATATTTATCAACCTTGTTCTATCTCAGACATCTTTGCATACAATTCTTCACTCGGACTATACATTCTTTCCTTTTGTAAGTCTGTTAATGTATCACGATATTGTCTTGTCTTTTTTATCTCTTCAATAGCTTTTGTGTATTGCTCTTCCATAATATCATCTATAATAGCATTTAAGTAAGGATTTAAAATAACAACTTGATGTTGCCTTTTTAAGCAAAAATACCATCTAAGTTCTTGTAATGTCTCTTTCATATCCTCTTCTTTTTCTAGTTTATCTGTATCTACTATTTTGCATAATAGATAAGGTGTAATTCTTGCATAAAAATATCTGAAAAAACCTAATTCATTTGTCTCTTTGAAAATATCATATAACATTTTATAGGAATCATTTATTCTTGAAAAATACTCCCTAGAACAATTTGTAGAAATGGAAGAGTTGTTTTCATTTTGACGATAATTGTACACTACGTCACTAATATAATATCCTTTTTGTGCATGTGTATAACAATAAATAGAAAAGATTGCATCTTCTGCAAGTGCTCCTTCTATAAATCTTAACTGATATCTTTCTATAAATTCTCTACTAAATATCTTGTTCCATACAACAGAGTTCATAACAAAAATTGATTTTTTATAGTCTTTCATAGATAATTCAAAATTACCATACTGCGTTTGATTAAATAAAGGTTGTTCCCATTTCTTTCCTTTTGCATTTGTATGAATATAGTTTCCAGCCACATAATCTGCTTGCTTTTGACTAATTTCATTGTATAACACTTCACATGCATTCTTTTCAAAAAAATCGTCTGCATCTATAAACATAACATATTTGCCAGTTGCAATATCTAGTCCTGCATTTCTCGCTTTAGAAACTCCTGCATTTGGTTGGTGTATCACTTTAATTCTTCCATCTTTCTTTTGATATTGGTCACATATTTCACCTGTACTATCTTTTGAGCCATCATCTATCAAAATAATTTCTAAATTAGAATAAGTCTGTGCTAGTATGCTTTCTATGCATTGACTTAAATGCTTTTCTGCATTATACGCAGGTACTATAATAGAAATCTTATCCATACTCTCCTCCAAATATTTTCTCTATTTTATCAAACGCATTATACCATACCAACTTTTGCATTGTCAATTTTAATTCCCTTATACTAGCATTCCCAGCTTACTAGTAAATTTACAAAGTAACTTCCAAAAGTAATATATAAATATGGAAATAAACTTTACACAAAGTTAAATTTGTAAGATTAACTTCAAAATGATATAAT
>JAAWNJ010000069.1 GCA_022798895.1 Clostridia bacterium
TGTTCAATTAAAATACAACTGCCACAATCTAAGTTTAAGTTAGAATTGCTATTGGTTGAAACAGTATTATTAGAAGAAGTAGTGCTATTAGTTTGTGATGCATTAGTAGAGGTTGTAGAATTACTAGAAGAAACCACATTTCCGCTAGTTGGAGTAGTAGCATTTAAAGGCTTGGTTTCTGTTGTCCAAGTAGGAATACTACTAGCATATACAAAGGTAGAAAGTAATGAGATACAGAGAAGAAAAATGCTAATGATTTTATATATTTTCTTTTTTAAAAACATAAGTGAAACCTCCCAAAAAGTGATTAATAAAATTGTATGGGAGCAAATCCATTTTTATGATAAAGAAAAATCAAAAAAGAGATGCCTTCTTCCATTGCATCTCTTTCTAACTATATGACTTTTGCAGAACTTAAGTCAATTTTTAAGCTACCTCTATTGTACTATTTAAGATTAAAATTGTCAAATAGATTTACGAAAAAATGATTGACATTACTAAATCTATACTATTTTTTCGTAATATATCAGTAAACAAAAAATGCTAAAACAGGTTAAAAAAGATATTTACAAAAAAAATAGAATAGCATATAATGTCTTCAACTATGTAATATAAGGAGGAAAAAAGAAAAACATGAAAGCAAGAAATTTTAGAGCTGTAGTAATTACACTAATCCTATTCGTGCTTTTAATGGCAATGGGTTTTAGCGTAAAAGCTAATAGCCAAACAACAGGGGAATTTAATGTGCAAATTAATTTGAAATTCCCAACACAAAATGAAAAACCAACTATTACTATGAAAAAAATAGGAGGTGAAAAGACATATAGTCCATCAGAAGTTTCTAACAGTAACACAGCATTGTACTATCACTTTGAAGCATTAGAAACAGGAGAGTATGAACTAGAAGTAACAGGAAAAGGTTATGTTACATATAAACAACAAATTACGATTGAAAATCAATTAAAGGAACTAAAACTAACCAATGGATATGATAAAGTAGTAAGCAGCAAAATAGGGGTTATTGTTTTAGGAGACATTAATGGAGATCATGTTATTGATGAAAAAGACCAAAATTTAATGATACAAAAAATAGAAGCAGGTAAATATGATAAAAAATATGACTTAAATGGAGACAAAAAGCTAGACATTATTGACTTATCATATATTACTTTTAACCAAACAAAAAATACAGAGGGAAGTCCTAATAAGACAGCAACTCCAATTAATTTATTAAATACACAAAAAATTGCAGTAGAAGAAAAGCAAGGTACCAAAATTCAATTAGAAGAAGGTACTAAACTAGAAGATGTTTTAAAAAATAACGAAAAATATATTACTTTAGCACCAACGGGAGAAGAAACAGAAATTTCACAAGATAATCCAGTAGAAATTTCACTTGATTTAAGTCAAAGTGAAAACCAAACACAAGCAATTGTGATTTTACCAGCAAATGACCCAAATAACTTTATCAAAGATGGTGAAGTTATTATTGTAGATGAAAAAGGCAATGAAATTAGTGTTCCAATCAAAACACCAGAAGTAACTAGAAATCAACGTATTGCAAGAGCATTTGCAGGTGGCGCAAGAGCTATGACAAGTGTTGCAGTAGCAGCTACACAAGAAATTGCAACAATAGAGCCAGATGGAACAGTGGTTATTAATCTAAGAGGTCAAGTAGCAATTAAGAGAATTACGATTAAAGTAACAGAAACAGGAAGCAATAAATTAGCAGATATTTCTAAAGTAGAGTTCCTAAATAATATGGAAGAAAGAATACCGGCACCAGAAATGGATATTCCAGAGAATTTAAGAGCAGTAGCAGGAAGTAAAGAATTCTCACTTACTTGGGATAGAGCAAGAAATGTAACAGGATATGAAGTAAGTATTAAAGCAATTAGCCAAAGAAAATTTGGTAAAGAAGAATTTATTACAAATGCTATAACAGATATTATTAGAACAGATACCAATAGTCTAAAAGTAAGTAGCTATAATCAAGATAAAATAAAAAATGGAACAAAATTTGAAGTAAAAGTACAATCTATTAATGGTGAATGGAAAAGCGGATACTGTAAAGTAATCTATGTTACACCAGAACCAAATAAAAGACCAGACGCACCAGATAATGTATCAGTAACAGGCGGCTATAAGAGCTTAAATGTAACATGGAAAGACATGGAAGATACTGATACCTATAGTGTATATTATAGAGAATATGAAAAAGGAAACTATATTCAAGCTGTAACAAACTTAGCTAATAATAGTTATACAATTGAAAATTTAGAAAGTAATGTAAAATATCAAGTATATGTAACAGGTACAAATGCAATAGGAACTAGTAACCCATCTATTATAGGAGTAGGTACTACTATTAGCTTAGAACCAGCAATTATGCCAAAATACAAATTAATTAACACATCAAATGGAGAAGGAAAAGTAACAAATCATATTAAAAATGTAACTTTTGGTAGCGTAGGAACAAATAGTATGGTAGATAGTCCTTTAGATGAAGGAAAAGCAGGAAGCGGTTTAGGAATAGTAGATGATAATCATACTTCATATTTCAAGAGAACAGACTGGGATATGGGATGTAGTTATCCAGACAAAAATAAAGTACCATTTATTGAATTTGATGACTATTACCAAATGAGCTATATTGCATTCTCAGCAATAAAAGATAATGGAGTAGTAAAAGCTGCACGTATTTACTATACAGACAGAGAAGGAAAACAAAAACAAATTGGTAACTATTCTGTATTAGGAAGAACATGTGAAAATGGTAGAAAATATTATGTGATTAAGCTTCCAGAACCAATTGAAACAAATAAAATTGGTATTGGTTTAGAAGGAAATTCTTATGTAAGAGAAATCACGATAGCAGAAATTAAGTTCTACTATCATGACACATTAGAAAATGACATTAACAATCTATATGCAGACCAAATGCATGTAACATTAAGAGAGGATGTTAACCAAGATACTTTAGATGCCTTACAAACAAGATTAGATACAAAAGATTCTGACGAATATCATCCAGAAAGAGAAATGTTACAAAGAGAATTAGATACAGCAAAAGAAATCTACAATAACAAAACTTTAAATGAAGCAATTCAAATAGACACAACTGTTACAAAGAAGAAGGATGGACATATTACCTTTAGTGGAGGATTAAATGCATGGCAACCATTAGGTGTAGTTGCACATGAAAGTGAACAACTAGAAATCTATGTAGGAAATCCAAAATTAACAGTAGGTTCTAATACAAATCTAGTTTTAATTGCTACACAATATCATGCAGAATCTGGTAAATGGCATCAAGCAGTAACTACTTTAAAAGTAGGTAAAAATGAAGTTACCATACCAAAAATAGCAACATTTGATTTTGAACAAGGTGGAGCATTATACATTGAATACACAGGTAATAATGCAAATGATATTTATGGTGTAAGAGTAAGTGGTGGAAGTAAAGTTCCAATGCTAGATGTTTCAAAATTAACAACAGAACAAGACAAAAAAGCAGCTATTAAAACTTATGTAGAAGAATTAGAGGCATATGTTCCAACATTAGAAGCAAAACATAATGAACATAAAGCAAAAAATGATACATTAAATAGAGAATATCAAAAACAAAATTGTATTTTAGGTGCAACAGATATTGTTCTACCACAAATGATGTATTCTGTTTCAGCAGAACAAATCTTAGGAGCTCTAAAAGGAACAACTGATGAAAAGACAAATCAGTTATATAACTCTTTAGAAGCAATGAATGATATGGTAGACCTATTCTATTCACATAAAGGTCTAAGCAAATCACCAGATGCAGGAGCAAAAAATCAATATCCAGTAAGTAGATTAAATATTCGTTATCATAGAATGTTTGCAGGAGCATTTATGTATGCAGGCGGACTTCATATTGGTATTGAATGGGGGTCAGTTGGAGGCTTAGCAACGTCTGTTCCTGTTCAAGCAACAGAAGAAGGAAAATATGAAAGTGGAAATTACTTCGGTTGGGGAATTGCACATGAAATTGGACATATCATTAATGAAGGTGCTTATGCAGTAGCAGAAATTACTAACAACTATTTTGCAGTATTAGCACAAGCAAAAGATACAAATGATAGTGTTCGTTTCCAATATCCAGAAGTGTACAAAAAGGTAACTTCAGGAACCAAAGGAAGAGCATCTAATGTATTTACACAATTAGGATTATATTGGCAATTACATTTAGCTTATGATAAAGGCGGATATAACTATAAGACATTTGATACTTACCAAGAACAATTTGATAATTTAATTTTTGCAAGAATGGATACTTATGCAAGAAATGTTGCGCTAGCTCCAAAGCCAGGAGGAGTAGCTTTAACATTAAGTGGTGATTCTGATAACAAATTAATGAGATTAGCAGTAGCAGCAGCTCAAAAAGATATTTTATCTTTCTTTGAAAGATGGGGAATGACACCAGATGCTACTACTAGAGCATATGCAGCACAATTTAATAAAGAAACTAGACCAATTTACTATGTAAATGATGAAGCAAGAAGCTATGAATTAGCAGGTGGTACAGGAATGACAGCAGGTACAAAAGTAACTGCTAGCCTAAGTAAACAAGCAAATAGTAACCAAGTAAAAATTACCTTAGGAAATACAAATCGATCAGCAAATGCAATGCTTGGATATGAAATTATTAGAAGCTATATGGAAAATGACAAAGAAGTTAGCAGAGCAGTAGCATTTGTTACAGCTGATAAGACAGAATATATTGATACGATTGAAACTATCAATAATCGTGTATTTACTTATAAAGTAATTGCTTATGATAAGCTATTAAATGCAACAGCACAAGTAGTATTAGATCCAATTAAGATATCACATGATGGAAGTATTTCAAAACAAGACTGGACAATACAAACAAACTTGACATCAACAGAAGATACAGATAGAACAGAAGAAGATGAAGAACAAGATATTACTTGTGGAACAATTAAAAAATCAGCAATTGATAAGATTGCCAATAACAACTATAGTGATAATTACACAGGAACTATCACAAATGGTAATGGTGAAATTACAATTAGCTTAGGAGAAGTTACAAGTTTAGTGGCTTTAAAATATACAGCAGGAACAGGTACACCAATTAGCAATTATGAAATTCAAATTAGTAAAGATAATGTAACTTGGGAAACTGTAAAAACAGGAACATTTGAGTTAGATAGTAATAATTCACAAATAGTATACTTCAATAAAGCAGGAGATTCTTGGTTATATACCTATGATGCAGCATATGTTAAACTAAAGATTAAGAGTGGAACTAGTGTATCTATTGCTGAAATTGATTTGTTAGGTCAAACAGGTGATAATGTAGAACTAGTAGAAAAAGGAATAGGAATATTGAAAGAAGATTACAAATATGGTGACCAAGCAGAAGACTTTATTCCAGCAGGTTCAGTAGTATTTACAGGAACTTATAAAGGAAATCCAGCCTATAATGCACTTAAATTATGGGATGAAAATAACAAATTAATAGAAGGTGTACAAATTATTTTTGCAGATGTACCAGCACAAGGAGAACTAGGAGAAACAGCAGATGGTATTTGGGTATATTATATTGAACCAAAAGATATTCCAGCTGTACTTCCAAAAACTATTAGAGCAGAACTATATCGTGTAGATGATGCACATACAAATGAAGGAGAAAGACTTGTTAGTGATACTTATCGTATAGCAGTTCCAGCAAGTTTACCAGATTTAGAGATTAAACGTGATTAATAAGTAAAATTGAGGCATAACTATATTCTTAGTCAATTACATCATAGTGTAATTGACTAGAATATAGAAAAAATAAAGGAGAAAAAAATCATGAAAACAAGAAAAGATACTATTTTAAAGTTCATAGCAATTCCTTTTATCATGATGGCATTTACAATATCAATGTTCTTTCTATGCGATAGTAATGTGAAAGCAGCAAGTGATACTACAGTTGCCCTAAAACAAGATGGGCAAAATATAAAAGTGAGTTTAAGTCCAAAGGAAGGGGCAAGTATTGCCTCCTTCCAAATAGGATTAAAAATAGAGGCTACTAAGGCAGCAGATATTAAAAATGTTACTTTTAATTGGGCTAATATAGGAAGTGCAAAACTAAAAAAGGAAAGTTATGATAAAGAAAAAGGAATTTTAAATCTATATGTAGTAACAGAAGCAGAGCAAAATACAGGGGCAGCTATTGATGTAGGAACAATTAAAATTGAAACTAACAAGAGTACAAAAGTAACTGTATCACCAATTGCAGATAAGTTGGCAGCTTCTTCTATTGCACATAAAGATACAAAAGTAGATGCAAAAGCATCTGATAAAATAAGTTATACAGCAAATACCAGTGGTGGAAATCAAGGTGGAAATACAGGGGATAATAACCAAGGTGGAAGTACGAATAAGCCAGGAGGAAGCCAAGGAGGTAATAACACAGGAAGTGGTAACAATTCAGGAAATCAAGGTGGAAGTAATTCTGGTAGTGGTTCAACAGGAAATGGTTCGACAGGAAGCGGAAATAACTCTAATGGTTCTAACTCTGGAAGCAATACAGACAACAAAGATGATGAAGATAAAGACAATGATAAAGAAGACAAAGATGACGAAGAAAATGATGATGAGAATAATATAGAAGACAACAATGAAATAAATAACGACACTTCTTCTAATCAAGTTGATAATGTTGCAACAGGGGCATTACCACAAACTGGAGAAAAAGACAATTTTATCGTAATATGGATTGTTATGGCACTAGTTGTACTGGTAGGCGTTTTATTAGCTGTTGGATACAAGAGCATGAATAAAAAGAATAGCTTTAAATTATAGATTTATAAAAAAAGAAAGAATTTCAATTATAACTTGAAGTTCTTTCTTTTTCTTTAATTTAGTTGTATCAATTTAATTTTAACTTCTTTTTCAGTCATCTCACCATAAATTTTAATATCATGACCAGTATTATTTTGAAACTTAAAATCGATTTCTCCATAAGCTACTGCTGCATCTTTGCCAAGAGGAACATAATAGACTTCTTGTGTATGTTCATGTCTTTCAGTTACTTTTAAATTATCTACTTTTAATACTGCATTATATAAAGTGGTACTAACTTGGCAATTACCACCACCATAATCTTTTTTATACTTATCTTCTACAAATACTCCAGCTTTTTCATAACCTTCGTTAGGAGTAGGACTTCCCACTGTTTCATTAAAAGAAAAGGTATCTCCAGCTTTTACAATAGTATTATTTAGTTTAGAAAGACTAATTTCCATATTGTTATCACGGTGATGATCTTCTTCCATAATTTTAGTAGAAAATTTTGCAATTTCTTTTTCTAAGCCTTCAGTTACTCCAACACTTTCTTTTTGAGTTGAGTCAGCATTTTTCTGTCCATTAGAATTTTGACTATCATTAGTTTGAGAATTAGAGACATCTGTACTAACTCTGGTTCCAGGAGTGGGATTTGTATTTGGATTAGAATTTACAAAAAAGAAAAAATATATGCCAATACCAATTAAAAAAAGAATAACTAATATTATAAAAATCCATTTTTTATCTTTCATATAATTTACACCTCAATTATACTATTTCCGAAAAAAAATAAAAAATACTTGAAATTTTTTGAAAATATAGTATAATAGAAGATAGTTTAGAAGCGAAACGGAGGAAGCGTTATGCTAGCCAAAACATGGAAAAAAATTTTATTGTTTGTTTTAATCATTGCATGCTTATTCAATGTTATTAATAAATTAGTACATAAAGCATCTATGGAACAAGAAGTAAAAGCCTCTGTTCAATATATGCAAGAACAAAATAAAAAATAGATTAAGGAGGGGAGAAGACAATGAGAGAAGGAATACATCCAAATTATACAGAAGCAACTATCACATGTGCATGTGGAAATAGTATGAAAACAAATTCAACAAAAGGTGATATGAAAGTTGATATTTGCTCAAAATGTCATCCATTTTGGACTGGAAACTTAAAAAGAGAAACAACTGGTGGTAGAGCAGATAAGTTTAAAAAGAAATATGGTATTCAATAATAATCAAATAAAAAGGAAGTATCAAAAAAGACATTCAAAAGTGAATGTCCTTTTTTGTTGTGTTTTAATTTTTTATGCTTCTTGTGCTTTTTGATACAAATCCAGTCTAGTAGGTAATTTTTTAGCAAGTTTAGCAGTCTCTTCACTAAATAACAAAGTAGGAGAAATGCCAAAAGATTTTGCAATAATATCAATGTTTTTGCAAGTCAAATTTGCATTTCCGCTTTCTACCACACTAATATATGCCATTTTAAATTTTGTTTTCTTGGCATATTGTTCTTGTGTCATATGATTTTGATAACGATACCATTTGGTATTTAATCCTACTAATTCCATACAAGTCATAATAGATAGCCCCCTTACAATTTTTATTCTACCCATATTATCCACGATTTATAAAAGAATATGTCAATTTAAAACAAAATATTAAAATAAAAATTAATAAAGAAATTGTTAATAATTTATTATAAAGCTATTGACTTGAAAAAAATATTATGTATAAAATTAGATAAAATATTAATATAAAACTTAATAAAAAATGCATTAGAAATTAAGCAAGAGACAAGGAAAAATATGTCAGGGAAATAGTTAATGTATAAAAATTAAGGAAAAAGCAGAAACTAACAAAAGAAAGGAAAAGGTAAAAAAGATGAAAAATACAAAGAAATTAAAACAAGTTTTAGTAACAAGTACCTTGTTATTAGGTACATTAATGATAGGAAGTACAAGCTCACAAGCTGCCTTACAATCTAACCCAACAACCCACAGTAGCGGAAAAACAGCAACCGGAGCTAGTTGGATTACAAGTATAAGAGAAATGGAAAAAAGCGGACAAACCATGGGGTTAAACGAAACAATAGGAGATAATCTTGTTGCGACAAGTAGCAGTAATAATATAGATGTTCATATGATGAGAACAACAGAATACGGAGCAATG
>JAAWNJ010000070.1 GCA_022798895.1 Clostridia bacterium
CTAGTAAAGTAAATACAGGAAGAGCAGAGGATAAAGTATGTAATATTCATGATATGGCTTCTAATTGTATAGATATGAAGTAATACAAAAAAATAGAGTATACAGAGAACAAAAACAGATTTTATTAAAGGGAGTTCCTTTTTAGAAAAACATGTGATATAATAACAAAGTCAAGTGACAGACAGCACTCAATTAGAAAATAGAAAGGATGAAAACAAAATGGAAAAAGTAAGAGGATTTGAAGTAGCAAAAGGATTTGAAAATAGTGATATTCATATGCCAGTTAGAAAAACAAAATATTCAGCAGGATATGATATAGAAGCAGCAGAAGATTGTATTGTACCAGCATTTAAGCTAGGACAAGCACCAACTTTAATTAAAACGGGATTAAAAGCATATATGCCAGAAAATGAATATATGATGCTTTGTAATAGAAGTTCCAACCCAAAGAAAAAAGGATTAGTATTAGCAAATAGTGTAGGAATTATAGATGCAGATTATTATGGCAATCCAGATAATGATGGACACTTTATGTTTGGATTTTTTAACATTAAAGCAGAAGATATTGAAATCAAAAAAGGAGAATGTATAGGACAAGCAATTTTTCAAAAGTTTGAAGTGGTAGCTAATGATAATGCAGAAGGAGAAAGAATAGGAGGATTTGGTTCCACCAGCAAAGATGCTTTAGATAATCATAAAAAGTAAAAAAATATTAAATCTTGGAAAAGCTTGAAGATAAAGGCAGTTATGGAATTTATAGGAAAAAAGTCATGGAAAAAGCTTTGACTTTTACCAAAATTTGTAGTATAATAGAGATGTGGTTTAAGAAGAGACAATACCTTTCTTAACTAACTAATATATATATGGCAAATGGAAAGGAGGACTTACATGTTTAATGTAGGTGATAAAATTGTATACCCAATGCACGGAGCAGGAACAATAGATGCGATAGAAGAAAAAAATATTTTAGGAGAAAACCAAGCTTATTACATTATCAAAATGCCAGGAGAAGTAAAAGTAATGGTTCCAACAGCAAAAGCAGAACAAATTGGCGTTAGAAATATAATAGGTAAAGAAGAAGCAGAAAAAGTTATTTCTATTTTGGGAGAAGATGAAACAGAGATGTCTCAAAATTGGAATAAAAGATATAGAGATAATATGGAAAAAATGAAAAGTGGAGATGTATATGAAATTGCAGATGTTGTTAGAAACCTAGCTTTCAAACAAAAAGAAAAAGGGCTATCAACAGGAGAAAAGAAAATGCTTTCCAATGCAAAACAAATTTTAGTTAGTGAGCTAGTTTTAGCAGAACATGCTTCACAAGAAGAGGTAGAAGAACTAATAGATAATAAAATAAGTTTATCATTTGATGAGTATAGAGCACCACATGAAGAAATCGATTTAAATACAAGTATGGTAAACAAATTTATTCCATTTGATAATAATGATGGAACAACAGGTTTATAAAAGATAAATAATAAGTAGTGTAATCAAAAAAAGATTACACTTTTTGTTTTGTTGTGCTAGGATAATAGCCATAGGAGCAAAATAAAGTATAGGAGTGAACAAAGTAAAATGTACAATTAGTGAAGTATATGTCCTTTAGTGCGACATTATTAGATAAACTAATAATTACAATAAGAAGGATTTATCTGTTTTATGTCGAATAATATATTAATAAGATTACTAATATAAATTTTATGTTGAGATAAGTAAAAAAAGTACAGTGTGATAAGAAATAGAGAGGGAAAGTATAGGAAGGTAGTTAATTTAAGTTGGTAAGATACAGTGATGAACTAATTGAAGAAATTAGAAGTAATAATGATATTGTAGATGTTATTTCACAATATGTTACTCTAAAAAGAAGTGGGAGAAATTTTTTTGGATTATGTCCATTTCATAAAGAAAAATCTCCTTCTTTTGCTGTTTCACCAGATAAGCAAATATTTCATTGCTTTGGCTGTGGAGCAGGAGGAAATGTTATTCACTTCGTTAGCAAAATTGAAAGTTTAAATTTTAGAGAAACAATTGAGATATTAGCAGAAAGGTCACATATCGAACTTCCTACTTTAGAGAACAGCGAAGATGAGAAGACAGCTAGACTAAAATCAAAAGTTTATGAAATTAATCAAATAGCAGCAGAATTTTATCATGAAAATTTGTACAAGCCAACATCAAAGCCAGCACAAGAATATATCAAAAAAAGAAAGTTAGATAATAATACTTTAAAAGCTTTCTTAATTGGATATGCAGGCAATTTTGATGAATTATATAGAATACTAAAAGAAAAAGGCTACACAGAAGAAGAAATGTTAGCATCTAGTTTAATTAAGAAAACATCAGATGGAAAGTTTATGGATAGTTTTCGTAAAAGATTAATGTTTCCAATACAAGATGTTAGAGATAAGGTTATTGCCTTTGGTGGTAGGGTGTTAGATGATAGTAAACCAAAATATATCAATTCACCAGAAAATATTGTGTATAGCAAAGGTAGGCACTTATTTGGACTAAATGTAGCAAAACGTCATGATACGAAACAGATTATTATTGTAGAAGGCTATATGGATGCGATTTCACTTTACCAAAGAGGAATTACTAATGTAGTAGCTTCACTTGGAACCGCATTAACAGAAGGACAAGGAAGGTTACTAAGAAGAAATAGCGAAAAAGTAATATTAGGTTATGATGCAGATGGTGCTGGGCAAAGTGCAATTTTGAGAGGAATGGAAATTTTGCAAAACATGGGATGTGACCTTCGTGTTTTACAAATAGAAGGAGCGAAAGACCCAGATGAATATGTTGTGAAGTTTGGACCTGAAAGATTTTTAAAATGTGTAGAGAATGCTATATCTTTAGTAGAATTCAAAGTAAAGATACTAAAAAAAGACTTAAACTTAGAAGTGACAAATGACAAAATTAAATTCTTAAATGAAATTGCAAAAATTCTTGCAAAAGTAAGTAATCAAATAGAAAGAGAAATCTATATTGATAAACTTTCTAGAGATTACAAGATATCCAAAGAAGCAATACAAGCAGAAATTAATAAGTTAATGTACGCTGGAAGTAATGGCACTAAAAAGTTAGATAAGCAGGTACGAACTGTGAATGTTCCTAAAAAAGAGGAAACATCAGAAGTTTCAGAAGCTGTTACCAAAAGAGAAAATATGGTGATTTACTTATTAATTAATGCAACAGAAAAAACATATAGTAGATTAAAAGAAGTGATTCTTCCAGAAAATTTTCAAAATACATTAAATAAAGAGATTTTAAAAAAGTTGTATGAAGAATTAGAAAAAGGAAATAGTAATACTAATCAAGTATTAAACCAATTTGAAGAAGAAAATATGATTAGCCACTTAACAGAGATTATGGCATATGATTTTGAGATTAATGATGTTGATAAAGCAGTAGAAGATTTGCTTTATACCTACGAAAAAGAGAAATTAGTACAAAGAAGAAGTGAATTGATAAGGCAAATAGAAGAGGAAAGCACAGAAAATAAAAACCAATTAGAAAAAGAATTGAATGAAGTTTTTTTGAAATTGGCGAAGATGAAGTAGGAGGCCGAAAAATGAAGAAGGTAGAGAAAAAAGAGCCAGCAGAAGAAAATAAAAAAGTAAAAAAGAAGGTTGCAGAAAATGAAGAAACAAAAAAAGTAGAGAAAGTTGCTAAAAAGGAAGAGAAAATAGTACCTAAAAAGGCAGAAAAGAAAGTTATGAAGGAAGAAAAAGTAACTGAAAATAAAAAAGATAAAAAGAATATAAAAGAAGCAGAAGTTGAAATTGCAAAAGAGATAAAAACAGGAATTGTAGAAGCAAAGGCAGAGAAGAAAAAAGAAGAACCCAAAAAAGAAATGGATGAGATAAGCAAACAAAAAGTTGAAACTATTTTGAGAAAGGCAAAAGAAAATGGAAAGATTACTTATGGAGAGCTTGCCAATGAATTAGAAGACACAAATCCTGACCAAATAGATAAGGTATTTGATGTTTTTGAAGACTTAGGTGTTAGTGTTTTACAAGATGAAGATCTAGATGTAGAGCCAGATTTAGAAGACTTACAAGATGTAGAAGACATTAAGCTAGAAGAAATAGATTTAACAAATATCGAAGGGGTTAATATAGATGACCCTGTTAGAATGTATCTAAGGGAAATCGGGAAAATTCCACTTTTAACTTATGATCAAGAATTAGAACTAGCAACAGAAATCCTAGCAGGTAGTGAAGAAGCAAAACAAAGATTAACTGAATCAAATTTAAGATTGGTAGTAAGTATCGCTAAAAAATATGTAGGAAGGGGAATGCTTTTCCTAGATTTAATTCAAGAAGGAAATATGGGATTAATCAAGGCAGTAGAAAAGTTTGATTATACCAAAGGATTTAAATTTAGTACGTATGCAACATGGTGGATTAGACAAGCTATTACAAGAGCTATAGCAGACCAGGCAAGAACTATTCGTATCCCAGTTCATATGGTAGAGACAATTAATAAGCTCATTAGAACTTCAAGACATTTATTGCAACAAAAAGGAAGAGAGCCATCTCCAGAGGAAATAGCAGCAGAAATGGAAATACCAGTAGAAAGAGTTATGGAAATTCAAAAGATAGCACAAGATCCTGTATCATTAGAAACACCTATTGGGGAGGAAGATGATAGCCATTTAGGAGATTTTATCCAAGATGAAGATAGTCCTGCTCCACAAGACTCAGCAGCATATACTTTGCTTCGTGAGCAATTAGAAGAGGTAATGAATACATTAACGCCAAGAGAAGCAAAAGTTTTAAAATTAAGATTTGGACTAGAAGATGGAAAAGCTCGTACTTTAGAAGAAGTAGGAAGAGAATTTATGGTTACTCGTGAGAGAATTAGACAAATTGAAGCCAAAGCATTAAGAAAATTAAGACATCCATCACGCTCTAAAAAATTAAAGGATTATATGAACTAAAAGACAAATTGCCTTCAAAGGGTTGATTTTATAGGAAAAATGTGGTATAATAGTTTATGTGGTGTAAAAAGAACCAATGGAGGAAGAAAAAATATGAAAACAAATCAAAAAAGTAACTTTTTAAGTTTCTTAAAAACAATATTTATAGATGTAGATTATCCTGATGGAAAAGAGATGGATATAGGAAATAGTAATGATCCTAAAATGAAAGAGTTAAAAGATTCATTAAATAGGGTAGATGATATAGAAAGAAATTTCTATATTTCTTCTAGTTCAAATCCTAAATGCGGAAAAGGTAATAGCAATGTCGTTGAAAAAGTAGACGTGGATAATAGCAAGGTAATAAGACAAGTTGAAGAGAATGGAAGAACAGAGTCACAAGAAAAAAGTCAACAAGTAGAAAGATAAAAATAGAAGAAAAGTTGAGTTTTTCTCAACTTTTTCTTTTCTTACTCTTGACAAAAGTACAAGGGGAGATTATAATATTAAACGTACTATATACTCGTACGAGTAAAAGTTTAAAATAAATGGCGACGTAGCTCAGTTGGCTAGAGCAACCGGTTCATACCCGGTAGGTCGTAGGTTCGAGCCCCACCGTCGCTACCAAAATATTCAATAGCTTACAGCCTAGGAAAGTTGGAAATAGGTAGTTGTAAGTTATTTTTATTAACCTGAAACTAATTTTATTAGAGTTAAGTGCAAAAATAGCTTGTATAGAAAATACAGGCTATTTTTACGTTATGAATTTTTATTCTACTCTTCTTTCAGATCTAGAATTACCACACATTTTCTCATATTCTTTACATTTAATTTTGTACTCTATTTGCTGTGTCAAATAGCGATAATACATAAAGCCTTGTTCATATTGCATCATAGGATTGAACATGTTCGGATCTCCCATAATAGGATCACAACCAATATCATAATTCATAAAGGGAGGGAAATTATAATTCATATCATTTTTATCCATAAAATCTATCCTTTCTATTAATAAAAATAGTATTCTATAAATTGAAAAATATTCCATTTTGTCAGTTTAGGGACGTAGGTTAAACTGACATTAAGCTGACAAGTTAAACTGCAAAAAAGGAATTAATTGTAAAGCAAGACCAGTATAAAGAGCAGCTAAGCCCCCTTGCAATAGTTTTCCATAAGCATATTTTTTGATAGATAAGCCATTTTTACTAACGATGCTAAATACTTGAAGTAATACGGAAAAACCTCCAAATCCTAGTAAGAAAGCACATAAAATAATATTGATAGAAATATTTTTTTCATGAATGTTAGCTATTAAACTAACTCCATTTGTTAATTCTACAATTCCAGAGAGTAAGGGTTTGCCAAATTCACTAGGAATATTTAAGATGGAAAATGCAGGAGCACAAATATTAGAGAAGTTATCTAATAAATGGCTCTGGTTCAAAATAGAAATCACAACAGAGAATAAAACCACAAATCCTCCTATTAGTAAAATGGTAGAAGTGGCGTTTTTGAGACTAGTTCCTAAAATTTCTCCTAAAGAAGAAAAAGTAGGGGGAGTTATTTTGGGTTTTGTAGAACGATTATGAATAGAATGTCTCTTATTGTGACTTATACTAACTTTGGTATGCTGAGGAAGAAAATCATTCTTTCTTTTATGAATAGTGCAAACATTTAAAATAATACCGACACTAATACAAGCTAAAATATGTGTAATTAATAGTAAAACACCAATAGTAGTATTGCCAAATAAAGTAATGCCAACTGTACCAATAATGAACAAAGGGCCAGAATTATTAGTGAAAGCAAGCATTCTTTCTGCTTCTTCTTGTGTAACAATTCCTTGCTCCATAAAATTACTAACAATTTTAGCACCTACTGGATAACCAGAAATCAATCCCATAATAAAAGCAAAGGCACCCTCACCAGGAACGCCAAATAAAGGTCTCATAATAGGCGTAAGCCACTTGCCCAAACAAGAAACAACATTGGTATAGCTTAACATTTCAGTTGCAACGAAAAATGGAAATAAAGATGGAACAACAGCAGTGGCCCACAAGATAAGCCCATTTTTAGCAGCTAATAAATTAGAACTAGAAAATAGAACCAAACAAAGGGTAAAAAGACAAAACAAAATAGTTACTCCATTTCGCTTTAAAGAATATACCCATATTTTAATTTTACTTTTATTTTGTATCGGTTCAAATTCAGTATGATTAGACATAGGTAAATCTCTTATCATAGTTGACTCCTTAATTTAGAAAATATAAGTTGTGCCTCCAAACTGACATCACCTGAAAAGTGTATAAAACTTGAAAAAAGTAACACAATATAACTTAAGAATAACTATATGCAAAAAAGGAGAAAATTATGTCCAAATTAGAACTAGAAGAGAGAATTGATGTTCAAAAGGTTTATGGAGAAGTAAACAACAGTAGTGTAAAGGAATTTCTAGAGAAAAACCAATTGTCAGTAGATGGATTAGAAAAGGAAGAGGTAATAAAAAGACAAGAAAAGTATGGTAAAAACCAAATGAAGCAAGCTAAGCCTAAAAAATGGTATCATTATTTATGGCAGAGCTTTTCAAGTCCTTTCAACTTAATTTTATTAGGAATTGCTTTTGTACTATTATATATTGATGTGATTTTGCCAGAAACGCCTAGTTACGCTAATTTGGTAGTAGTATTAGCTCTTGTTTTGATTAGTACATTTTTAGAGTTTTTTGAGGTATTTAAGTCTAATAAAGCGGCAGAGAAGTTAAAGAAATTAGTAGCTGTAAAAACAACAGTATTAAGAAATGGAAAAGAAGAAAAGGTATACTTAGATGAAATTACAATAGGAGATGTAGTGCTGTTATCAGCAGGGGAGCTTATTCCAGCAGATTTAAGAATTGTAGAGCAAAAAGATTTATATGTGGTGCAGTCTTCTTTAACAGGAGAATCTGATAGTGTAAGAAAAGTAGCAAATACAGAAAATAAAATAATAGAAGATATTACAGATTTAGATACAATTTGCTTTATGGGTACTAATGTGATGAGTGGTACAGGAAAAGGAATTGTTTTTAGGATTGCAGATGATACGTATTTTGGAAAAATAGCACAGAGTATAGAGCAAGGAAAGCCAAAAACGAGTTTTCAAAAAGGGATGGAAAGTGTTAGTAAGCTACTAATTCGTTTTATGCTTGTTTTAATTCCAATTACATTCTTAGTCAATAGTTTTAAACATGATACACTAACTGCTTTTACTTTCGCAGTAGCAATTGCCATAGGAATTACGCCACTATTGCTACCAGTGATTCTATCTTCTAGTTTGGCAAAAGGGGCGGTGAATATGTCTCATAAAAAAACAATTGTCAAGAAGCTAGATAGTATCCAATCTTTTGGAGCAATGAATATTCTATGTACAGATAAAACAGGGACTCTAACACAAGATGATATTGTATTAGAAAAGTATTTAGATCTTGAGGGAGAAGAAGATAACAAAGTTTTAGAAACGACTTTTTTAAATTCGTATTTTCAAACTGGCTTAAGAGGAAATATTGATGAAGCAGTTATTAAAAGAGTAACAGAAAGTGGACTTCAAAAGATTGCAGAAGAATATGTTAAAATGGATGAAGTACCTTTTGATTTTTCTAGAAGGAGACTTTCTGTTATTTTAGCCCCAAAGGGGAATAAGGAAAACCAAATGATAATGATTACCAAGGGGGCCGTAGAGGAAATCTTAGGTATTTGTACGCAAGTATTAGAGCAAGATGAAATAAAGCCTATGGTAGGAGAAGTAAAAGCTAAAATAAAACAAATGACTAGAGAACTAAATGAGGGAGGACTAAGAGTAATTGCAGTTTGTACAAAAAGAATAAATGAGAATAAGAGTTTTTCTAGAAAAGATGAAGAGAAAATGACTCTTATTGGTTTTGTAGGCTTTCTAGATCCGCCTAAAAAAAGTGCAAAAGATGAAATTGCAAGATTGAATCGTGATGGAATTCGAGTTATGGTATTAACAGGGGATAATGAATATGTAACAAAAGCAATTTGTAAAAAAGTAGATATTAATACAGATAAAATT
>JAAWNJ010000071.1 GCA_022798895.1 Clostridia bacterium
GACTTGGTTTTAAAGTAATTCCTGTGATGACATTTGTAATAGTAATATCATAAGTTGCTGTTTCTCCCATATATTCTACTTTTAAATGTTCTGTATATTGGTGATTTGCGTCATAAGTAGTTGGGCTCATATTAATTTCCGAATCATCTGCTTGTGTAATTCCTACGCCATTATCTGTCATTGGAATTACTTGAGATGCTGCTACTGCATAGTTTACTGTAATTTTTCCATTTCCTACTCCAAAGTTTGCTCCATGTTCAAATTCCTTAGTTGGGTCTGTTGTAATTGCAATTCCTGTTACTTTATCAGAAATGGTAATGTCATAAGTTGTAGTATATGTTTTACTATCTTTGGTGTATGTTACTTTTACTGTTTCTGTTGCCTTTCCATTACTAAACTTTGATTTATCAACTTCTGTCGTTACTGGTGTTGTTCCATCTGTTTGAGTTAATTTTACACTTGGGTCTGACATATAGATAACATCTCCATTTGCACCACTGGCATATACTGTTTTGATTCTTCCATTTGTTGATACAAATGAATCTCCATATTCAAAGCTTGTTTTAGATGGTCTATTATCTATTGCAATTCCCTTAATTGTATCTTTTATAGTAATACTTTGTGTTTTTGTAATTGGTACCTCATCAAATGAATTGGTTCCGTTTGTTAACTTTATGTTAATTGTTTGACTAGCTTCATGTGAGCTATTAAATAAAGTTGGCGCTGGTTTTTGTGTATATCCGCTAACCATTCCTGTTGTGATTGGTTCTGGTGTTGATGTCGCTCCACTTTTATATTTTTTTACATAAGTTGCTCCGCTAATGACTGTTGCTACTGGTGTATCATAGTCAAATGTTGTGTTAGTAAATGTTGGCACCATATCTGTAATATAGTCTATTAAAGTTATTTTTGCTTTTGTGGTTGCTGTTTTTCCTCCATAACTTACTGTAAATTGTTGCTCATTTAATGTGTTGGGGTTATATGAGCTAGTATCAATATTAACTGAGTTATGGTCTACTGTAAATCTTGCTCCACCTGCTGTATGAACTGTTACTACTAATCCTGCAAAGCTTGGATTTGTTACTCCATATTTATTCTTTGCTGTTGGCTGTGTGGTTACATCAATTGTATCAATTGTATCATTTACTGTAATAACATAATTTGTTGATTTTCCTTGATAGGTTACTGTAATATTTTCTGGTCCCGCATTTAGTCCACCTGCTATTGGTTGTGGATTTGTTACTAAGTTAATATCTGCTGTTTTTGGCGATATACTAATTCCTGCATCTGTTGATGGAATAGTTGTTGGCACTCCACTTTTGGTATATGCTGTAATCACTCCCCCTGCAAAACTAACTGTATCACCATGGTCATAAGTTACTTTTGTTGGCGGTGTTGTTACTGCAATATGGTCTATTGGGTCATTAACTGTAAGTGGTAAATTTACTGTATATCCTTCATACGTTAATTGTACTGGATTTTTGTTAATATTTGCTGTTGTTGTATTGGTTGTAATTGTTTGATTTCCTAATCCTGTTGGGATGGATAACAGTTCTCTTGTTTGAGCGCCACTACTATTGGTATAAATAATGTCTATCTCTCCACCTGTAAAGTCAATGTTGTCTCCATGGTCATAGGTAGTATTAGTAAGTGTAGTTCTCAACGTTGCTCCTGATAATGTATAGTATGGAATGTCTGCTGTTTTACCTGAGTAGGTAACTACTGCTTTTTTTGTGCTATCAGATGCATATTCTGGATCAACTGTTAAACTTCCATCTGCTATTGCGTCTACAACACTTTTATTTTCTTCTTTGCTTCCATCTTCATAATGAACTGTGAAGGTTGCTCCTGCAAAGTTTAGTGCCTCTCCTGCTTTGTATGTTACATCAGTTGGCATGTTGGTTATTTCAATTCTGTCTACTGCCACCTTTGCGGTTCCAAAACCTTCATATGTGACTCTACTTGGATCTATACAGGTTAAATTACCACCTCCATTGTTGTAGATATATTTGAAGCCATATGGTATTGCTCCTGGTACTGGTTTCCAATACAACATATCCTGAGTAAGTTCTGTAATACTTTCGTCTACTAAGTAAAAGTATAATGTAATAACTTGCATATATTGATTAAAACCATGTGTGTCATCAACAACATCTCCTGCATAATATTCATCTACTGGGACTACATCATCAGCTTGTGCTGGAAGTCTAATCGTAGCATTTTCATAGTCTATTGTTGGTATACTTGGAATTGTGTATGGCTTTACATCATTGACTGATGTTGAATCCCAAAGTCCACATTCTTTCTTACTTCTACTAGCCACAGTATTAATTGTTGTCGCTGTACAAGGTTCCCCTGTTGTTCTGTTGGCTGGTGCAATTTTTGTTTTATCATATCCTAGATTAAAATCATAAGATACAATGTTTTCACCTGTAACCGCATAAGTTACTTCGATTACTTTGTTTCCACTACTAGTACTTTTAGGTTCTGAAGCAATAACATGTACTAATATGTCATTGTCCGGGTCTACTGCCGCTTTTACAGTATTTAATAGCACTGTATATGGTGAAAACATTTGCGTTATCATAATAACTAATGTACTAAATGCTGTTACTTGCTTTTTAGTGAATTGTTTTGCTTTTTCTCTTAGCCTTTTCCATAACGATTGCTTTCTGATGGCTTGCAAGTCTTCTTGTGTTTTGTGTACTTCTAATTGCGTTTGCACTTTCTGTTGTTCTTGCATTGCCTTTTGAATTATTTCTTGAATTTCTTCATCTTGCAGTAATTTTTCTCGAAATAATTCATTAGCTTTACTTAAGATTTGATTATATTGTTCTTCTTCATCAAAATCTCGAGTTTGCATTCGCTTTGGCACGGCTAACGGTTTTGCGTGCTTCCCTTTCATTTTTTCCTCCTTTTTTATCTATTTTTTTATTTTTTAAAGTAAACAATATTTATCATTTTGTCCTGTCCTTTTCTAGCATAGTTTAAATCTTCTTGTAAGATATATCCTACTTGAGATGGGTTACAAGCTTCTGAAAATTCAGGATCATCTTTATTCATATCCATTTTAGATTTGATTTCATTCATATCTTCTTGTGTGATAAGAGAATCTCGATTTGCATCTCCTGCTGGTAACTTTACTGAGCCCATTTCTATGACATCTCCTTCACTTAGCTCTACATCTGAATAAATATAGTCTAAATATCCGAGTCGCATTACTTGAATATCATATTTTTTTGGTATTACATATATTTCGTAAGTTCCATCGTCTTTTGAAATTGCTGCCGTTTCCTTAGGAATTTTTTCCAGTTTTTCATAAGTAAATGGATCTGGAGTTTGTAGATGATAGATATCTGTAATAGTCTCCCAGTCTGCTAGACCTGCCTCATAAAAATTGATTTGTACTCTATTATTTACTTGTACTCCATAAATATCAAAAATATTAGATACTACGCTTTCATCATCAAAGTCTGCTAGAATTGCTCTACCTTTGAGGGTTGCATATGGTCTTTTGATTGTTACTTGATACTCTTTTATTGTCTTTCCGTCTTCAGCTGTTGAGATGATTGTTAAAATAGTGTCTGGTTCTCCTAACTTATTTAATGTAATGTTAAATTGCGTTTTGTCTTGCATTTCTTTTTCTTCATATTCTATCGTTGCTCCATCCTCTTGATAGACTAGCTCACCTGTTTCATCCCTTTTGGGAACTTTGATTTTTAGAGTAGCTTTTCCATCTAGTGTGGTTGCTGTAATATCCATATCGTCTATGTATTCTAATAATTTGATTTCATATTGCAAGGTGTCTTTGTCAAAAGTTGGTGTTAATGGATATTCTTGATAGGTAGAATTATCTGGATTTGCTTCATCTTGTTTTCCATGGCTTACTACTAAATTACTTAAACTTGCTTCTTTGGAAGCTATGTCATCTGTAAATCGAAAAGTGGATTGTGCTTCATATCGTTTGGTTGTTGTTACACTAATCTTTATTCCGCTTGTTGGGTTGTATTCTGCTGAAGGTACTAATTTAAACCATGAAATATCGAATTCATCTACTGTCATTTGAAAACTCATAGTTCCAAGTAAAACATCTCCATTTGTATGAAAAGAATATTTTCCATCATCTTTTAGGATAAAGTGGTCTGTTGCTCCTGCAATTGGTGCATTTACTGACCCTATTATTCTAACAACTGTTGCTCCTTCTTCTTTTGCAATTCCTTCTTCACTGATCAAATCGTCATCATAATCTAGGTTGAATATATCTAAGGAGCCATTATTAAATTGAGGTTCAAATTGAAAATACTGTGCTATATCGTCTGTTACTACATTTGTTGTGATATTGGATGGTTGTAATTTAGTATTTTGATAGGAAAATCTAACATCAAATCCGCCTAAATTCTAGGTTATGGCCCCACAGCTGCATAATGACTTGTTTGTTTTGCCCTGTGACATCTTTTACTTGAACTGCTTTTAGTTCTAGGTATTGGTCATCTGTTGGTACTAACAAGTTTTCATCATTTGCCGCTAAAATGGTTGCAACATTTCCTAATAAAAGAAAAATACAAATGAGAACTGCAATCACAATTCTTCTTTTTCTTTTTTTGACTTGATTGCTTTCCAATTTTGGCTCCTTTCTTTTTCATTTTTCGTTTTATTCTACGATTAGTATCATATTATAAATAAAAAAAGAAACGTGTCAATCGCACTTTTCTTCTTTTTTCTAATAAATGGTTTCATTTTTTCTTACGGATTTTCTAGGCTTATATCGATTTTTTTGAGATTGTTAAGTTTGTATGACTTTCTTATGACAATTATTACAGGTGCCTCGTAATATTGTCGTCTTTTGTTGTATTCCCTAAGGCTATAGCTACTTTTTAAGTGTTTAGCCTCATCAATTATATAAATGATGTCTGCGCAAGGCGAGCTTGCGAGCGCCTTTCGTTTCTTTCTTTAAGTTATATAAGAATGAAAGAAACGAACAGCAAAGACGAGTGCTATAATTGATAAGGCTAAACTTGAAAATATAGTACTTTATATAGACAAAAGCTTACAAATATTATAAAATAAGTCTTATGAAAATGAAAAGGAGGCTTAAAAATGCCAATTGTTTTAAAATATTTAATCACGTTTATCATTGGTATGGTACCCATTATAGAGCTTAGAGGTGCTATTCCAATTGGTGTTGGAATGGGACTTTCTTATTTTGAAGCTTTTATTTGTAGCTTTTTGGGAAATATCATTCCTATCTATTTTATTGTAAAGTTTATTCGTCCTTTATTTGATTTTTTTGGTAGATGGAAACCTTTTAAAGTTATTATTGATTGGGCTACGAATAAAGCTACTAGAAAGATTGAGGAGAATACTAGATTACAGACTTATACTGCTTTAGCTTTATTTTTATTTGTTGCCATTCCTATTCCTGGTACTGGTGCTTGGGTAGGTTCTTTAATTGCTAATTTCTTAAACTTACCACCTAAAAAAGCAATCCCACCAATTGTTGCTGGTGTATTAACAGCTGGTGTTATCGTATTGGGTGTTACTGCTGCTACTTATGGTGGAATTCAATACATTTTTAAATAAAAAATGATTTAAAAGTCTTGTATCCTTAAGGAGTTAGTGATATACTTTAAATGCGTTTGAGTTATTCTCAAACGACTAACTTAAAAGGAGTGTTTGAAAAAATGGATGAAAAAAAATCTAAAAACAAAAAAGTGATTGTGATTGTCGCTATCGTTATAGCAGTTGTCGCAGTAATAGGAGTAATTGGATTTACCTTTGTTAATGACTTTGCACAAAGAGCTATCATTGGTGCAGAAATGGAAAAAATCAATACTTCTGGAGAAATAGACAAAGACATCAAATCAAGCGGAAAATATGCTGATGTAGAAAAGGCATTAAAAGACTATGTTGTTGAATATCAAGGTGTTGCTGTTTCAATAGCTGACCAATATAAAAATGAAAAATTAACAACTATTTTATCAGCAGACAATTACAAAAAAGATGGACCTGAATTTAAAGAATCTAAAAAATTAATTGAAGATGTAAAAAAACAAGGTGAAGAAGCTAAAACAAAATTAGCTGAAATGGTTACAGATGAATATAAAGAGAAAAGAGCAGATGATGCTGGTTTAACAGGAAAATATAAAGATTTATTTAAGACTAGTATTCAATTAGAAGGCGAATTAACAGATGTTAATAAAACAATTGATAATGTTAATAATTACTTATCTAAAATTGATGATGTTTTCAATTTCTTAAAAGAAAATAAATCTAATTGGGAAATTAAAAATGGCAGAGTTGAATTCAAGTCAATGTCACAAGTAACTAAATATAATTCTTTAATTACTATGGTAAATACAGCAGCTTCAAGATTAAAATAATTAAATTATGTTTACAAAAAGTACACTTAAAAGGTGTACTTTTTTCTTATTGTAAAAACAATAAAGTTCTGGAGTATTTATCCCTTATACTGCCCTCCATTTATAT
The DNA here is from genome assembly GCA_022798895.1 of Clostridia bacterium. Lineage (GTDB taxonomy): Bacteria > Bacillota > Clostridia > TANB77 > CAG-508 > CAG-273. The sequence goes on from JAAWNJ010000071.1 coordinate 6,487, forward strand.
GCATTACTTGACCTGTTACATATGAGGAATCATCACTTGCTAAGTAAATAAATAATGGCGCTATTTCATAAGGGTGACCTGCTCTTCCCATTGGTGCATCTGAACCAAGTGTTGGTATTTTTTGTGCTTCCCAACATGCTGGTTGTAGAGGTGTCCAAAATACTCCTGGTGACACTGCATTTACTCTAATATTTTTAGAAGCTAAATTGGTTGCTAATGATCTTGTAAATCCTACAATTGCTCCTTTACTTGTTACATAATCTATTAATTCGGGTTCTCCTTGGAAAGTGGTTATAGAAGTTAAGTTAATAATGCTTGCTCCTGATTCCATGTATTTTAAAACTCTTTTTGTTAAATAAAACATAGAAAATATATTGGTTCTCATAGTTAATTCAAATTGTTCGTCCGTAATATCTAATAGGCTTTTTTGTTGATATTGAATACCTGCATTGTTGACCAAGATATCAATTCTTCCATAGTTCTTCATAGTTTCACTTACAATCTTGTCACAGAATTTTGTATCTTTTATGTCACCTGTTATAAGCATACAAGTCCCACCTAGTCTTTCAATGAACTCTTTTGTTTCTTCTGCATCTTTATGTTCATTATAATAAGCTATAACAACAGTTGCTCCCTCTTTTGCAAACCCCACCGCTACTGCTCTTCCTATTCCTGAGTCTCCTCCTGTTATAATTGCTACTTTACGATAAAGTTTACCTGCAGACCTATAATATGGATTATTAAATATTGGTCTAGGAGTCATTAAATATTCCATTCCTGGTTGCACATCTTGATGTTGTGGTGGAAATTCTATTTTATAATTTTTACATATGGTTCCATATCCTTGTGCATCAACATATTTTAGACCATAATCATTTCTTTCGTTATTGTCTAAATAATCATTCATTTCATTCACCTCTTTTATTTATATTATAAGTAGGTGAAATGTGTGTATAATAACTCCTTATAACTTTCACTATTAATTTAATATTTTCAAATCAAAAATAGCAAAAAAGCGAGAAAGCATTGATATATCAACGTTTTCTCGCTTTTCCTTTGGAGGCGCCACCCGGATTTGAACCGGGGATCAGAGTTTTGCAGACTCGTGCCTTACCACTTGGCTATAGCGCCGATTATTATGCGTTACAGTTTATCGTATACTGACGTTGTAACTCGCTTTGCTCGAACAACCTCAGCAACTTGGCTATAGCGCCGATTATAAATGGAGCAGGTAACGGGAATCGGACCCGTAACTTAACCTTGGCAAGGTTATGTTTTACCACTAAACTATACCTGCAACTATGCTTACCTTATAGGAAGCATACATATAATACCAAAATTCTGTGTAAAAGTCAAGGTAATAAGCTTAAAAAATCCATAAAATAGTCTTTTACATCTTTTTTTCCTACTGCTCTTTGACTTTGTATATTTAAGGTTCCAATTGTTTTATCTTTTATTTGTATTTTTACATTTCCTATTGTTTGTTTTTCTTGAACTGGTGCTTCTAAATAATATAGGCTATTAACTTCAATATTAATGTTATCTACTTCTGTGTTTTTAATCATCATTGTTTTGTATGGCATTTCTTCTAGCTGTATATGTATTTGATTTGTTTTTCCTTTATTAATATATATGCGCTTTTCATTCAAATGTTTCCAATTTTCAAATTTTTCTTTTACAATTTCTTCTAAATTTACGATTTGATAATTCTTATGCGTATATTCTATTAAGTTCATACTATCTTGTGTTCTAATTTTCTTTGTGTCTGCTCCTAATACAACTGTTATAATATCAAACTCTCCTCTTTTACAAGCTGTAACTAGACATCTATTAGCTCCATTGGTAAAACCTGTTTTTACACCATATACCCCATCTAAATATCCTAATAATTCATTTGTATTTGAAATGACTTGTGGTCTTCCATTTAATGTAACTGTATAAGTTTTTGTACTAACAATCTCTTTGAATTTCGGATTTTGCAAAGCATAATCTGCCATGCAAGCAAGTTCATAAGCTGTTGTATAATGTCCCTGTGCATCTAACCCATGTGGTGTTATGAAATGACTATTAACCCATCCCATTTCCTGTGCAGTTTGATTCATCATGTCTGCAAAGCCTTCTACACTTCCCCCAACATGTATTGCTAAAGCAACCGCTGTATCATTTCCTGATTTTAACATAAGTCCATATAGCAAATCATGAACTGTTATTTTATCATTTACTTTAAGCCCTAGTCTTGAACCTCCTGTTCCTGCTGCTTTTTTATCAATTGTCACAACATCTGTCAAATCTGCATTTTCTAATACTACAATTGCTGTCATAATCTTAGTAGTACTTGCCATAGGTACTTGTTTTAGTCCATTTTTTTCATA
>JAAWNJ010000072.1 GCA_022798895.1 Clostridia bacterium
AATGCAAATGGAATTATATTATATCTAAACTATATTTATTTTATATTAGAATTGTAGTTATATTTTATTTTTTTAGCTTTCATCTTTTATTTTCAATTTCTTGTATTTTCTTTTATTCTTTTGCAAATAAAGATGCTAAGATAAAAAAAATATATTGCTTCGCTTTCACTACTTGCAATATATCTTTTTTTCCTCTATTCATCATCCATCGGTCCAAATAATTCATCAAACTTTGCTTCTAATTCTTTTTGTACATCTACAGAAAATACTTCGTCTTCTTCCTGTTCTTGTGGTAGTATTGGCGCTTCAATTTCTACACTTGCTATTGTATTTTCTTGCTTTGGTTCTATTTCTTTTTTTATATCTTCTACTAAATTTTCCACATCATTTTGTGGCTTCTGTTCCTCTTTTTTAGGTTCATCGTCTTCAAATAGATCATCTAATGATTCTACCTTTAAATCTACCTTCTTTGTTTTTTCGTCTTCTTCTACATAAGGGTTATATGGGTTATATTTCCTCCATTTGCCTCTTTCGCCTATATTAAAGTCTAAATGATTTAATGTATATTCTGCTAGTTTTTTAGCCATATTGCTTTCAAAGTAATAATATTTTTTAGCTTTAACTGGTTTAATTCCCTTTTCATAAATAATACAGTCATCGTTGTCCATTCTTCTTAATTCATCTGGTGTCATCAATGGTCTTGCCATTACTTGATCTGAATCACTAACACCTTGTCTATGGTATTGTTTATCTCTATTAATTGACCTACTATCTCTTGTAATTGTCTTTTCTCCTAATGCTTTTGAGAAATACTCTACTGTTTTAAAAGAGTTACTTCCTAAGAATAGGTGTGTATCACAGTTACCCATAATTGTTTCATAAGATTTTTCATATACAGCTTCTAATTGGTCTAAGTTTTGTAATATAACGCTGAAGGAAATACCTCTACTTCTACTAGTTGAAATCTTTTTATCAAAGTCTGGTATTTTACCGATATTCGCAAACTCATCACAAATAAAGTAGGCTGGCATTTTTAATCTTCCGCCATTTGCATCTGCAAAATTATATAATTGTTGTATCATTTGTGAGAAGAATATGGTTAATAAGAAATCATACGCTGTGTGTGTATCTGATGATATAACATATACTGCTGTTTTCTTTGAGCCAATATCCTCAAAATTAATGGTATCTGTTGATGTTACCTCTGCAATTTCTTTTGAGTCGAATTTACCAAGTTTAGATTGCAAAGAGCTCAAAATAGACCCATACGTCTTTTCTGGTGCAATTTCAATTGATTTATAGTTCATTCTAGCTGGATGGTCATATGGTAATTGATTCATTAGTTCTGTTAATAAGTTGCTTCCACTGTTTGCATTTGCTGCTCTTACTAATTCTGAACAGCTTGCTAAGTTTTGTTCTTCTTCTGGTCTAGTTGCTATTAAATAGTAGATTAATGCTTTTAATAGCATTTCTGCCATATCATCCCAGTATGGATCTGAACCACTTTCTGATTTTTGTCCTTTTATAATAGTATTGGCAATAACGTCAACATCTAATTCGCTGGCAATATGCATTAATGGATTGTATCCATCACTGTTTGCTGGATTTACTAAGTTTAATACTTTAATATCATATCCATTTTTTCTTAAATATCCTGCTGTTTTATCATAAAGTTCTCCCTTAGGATCTGTAAATATATATGAACCTAACATTTGGAATGCGTTTGGTATTGAATAAGATGCTGATTTACCAGAACCAGAACCGTCCTACTACTAATACATTGACATTTCCTCTTTTATCTACTGGCAAGTAATTTTCTTGTGCTAACAAAATTCCTTTATGTTTACTAAGTACTTTATACTGCTCCCCACCTTCACTCCAGTCACTGGAGCCATGCTCAATATCTGCATACTCACTTTTTGGCTTTGAACGAAATAGTCCAATTGTTGTACAAATGGCATAAAATATGCTAAACCATAATAGAGTTTTGAAAAATGTGCCTATATAAGCAGCATTAAATATTTGAGTGATAGAATTAAAACTCACAATATTCTGAAAAATCTCTGTTAAAAATTTTCCCAAAGCAAAAACTCCATTGTCTGTTGCATCAACAATGGATTTTGCAATTGGCGAAACGAGTATTATGGTTAAAATAATCCATAATACTCCTATCAATATCATACTTTTTTTATTATCCTTTAATGTTTTTTTTACTTTGTAATTCATTCTTAAATCACCTTTTTCATTTGTCTAGTCTTATCTAGCCTCTACTTCAACTTGTGTTCTACTATCTTTCTGTCTTGCTTTCTCTTTCATTTCTTTTCTTTCTGTTCTATGAGTAGTTATGGTGTTATAAGCATTTGCTTTTTTCATTGTCTTGATATTTCCATTTTCTAATTCCATAGTATTATTTTCATTTACTTTGCAATTGCCTACTGGTATTTCAAGAACTTCTCCTCTTGTCTCAGCAATTTTTATTGCTTTCTCTGAAGTTCCATTACTTGACATTTCAGGTGGCATTTTCATATTTCCCTTCTCATTTAGAACTGTCATTCCAAAATGTGCTGAAGGATTACTTATTTCTTGTTTTTCTCTTGAGTTTGAAGGTACATTTGTACTATTCATTTCTTTACTCCTCCTCTTAGACTTCTTCTTTTTTCTATCTTCTAGGAAATTACTTGCGTAAGCATGTAATTGACATAGATTTCTTAGCTGTAGCATTTTAATGCGTACAGATAAGTTATGCTTTAGTAAGATAGTTATGAGAGCATTACAAAATCTTGAAAGCTCCGCTTTTTAGATTTTTTTATTCCTCTCGCTTATCTCGAATTTCAAATGCAAAATAGGATTTAAATGGTTTTAATTTGCACTTGCCTTTTACTTCATTTGTTTCTCCATCAAAGTATAAAACTGGTTTAACTTCTTCTGTTGTTTCTGGATCTATAATTGAAATTGGTCTTTTCAAATCTGGTGTGTATTTAAATTCTTTATATTCTGATTCTTTTTCAGAGTATAAAGTATCGAACTTAATTGGAATTGGACGTTTAGCAATCTTTACTTTGTCTTCTTCTAAAATTCCCATGTTGACAACTACTTTATCTTGTCCAAAAGATAGAATAACTAAATCTTCTTCGTTTTCAGGTTCGTCAACAAAAAAGGTTTTTTTCCTTAAATCACCATTTAATTCTTCCGCATATTCAAGGCGTTGTACCGTATATTTTGGATATTCATCTAATAAGCTTTTATCTGTTTTGTTGATTCGATATATGACTGTATTAACCCCTTGTGGATCTGTTATACTAAAGTGTTTTCCTTGTATTGAGTCCATTTTTTACACTCCTTTTCTATGAATCCTAGTACAATGCATAGTTTATCTTTTGTTTTTATTTATATCACTAAATTCAATTATAGTATAAAATTGCCCTTCTGTCAATATTTAAAGTCAAATTTATGTCAACTTTCAATAGGATTCATTTTATAATTTGTTATAAGTATTTCTTGGATCATATTTTGAAACTTCTTTTAATTGTTCAAAAAGCTGTTTTTCTTGATCTGTCATTGTTTTTGGTACCATAATACAAATATTAGTAATCAATTCTCCTCTTCCACCTTTTCCATCTAGATACCCTTTTTCTTTCAAATGAATAGTTTCTCCACTCTGTATTCCTTGTGGTACATGTAGAGAAATTTCTTCATTGATAGAATTTAGTGTCACCTTTGTGCCTAGTGCCGCTTCCCATGGTGTTAAATATAAATTAGTATACAAGTCAATTCCATTCAACCTATATTTTTCGTCATCTTCTATTTGTACTTTAATTAATAAATCTCCTGATTTTCCACCATTTTCTCCTGGTTTTCCTTGTCCCATTAATCGTATTTTTTCATGGTTACGAATCCCTGCTGGAATTTTAATTGTAAAGGTTTTCATTTTTCCATCAAGAGTACGTAGTGATATCTTTTTCTCATTTCCATAAAATGCTTCTATAATAGAAATATTAATTTCAGTTTCTATATTCTCACCTTTGATTGCAACTTTTTTTCTCTTATCTTCTTTTTGACTAGTTGAATTGTCTTTTGTTGTTTCTCCAAAAAACATATTAAAAAAGTCACTAAAAACAGAGCCTTTTTCTCTACTACTTTCTTCATATTTTACTTTTTGCCTTTTTCCAATATGGTTGTACCACATTCTATCATACTTCCTACGAGAAGCTGTTTCTGATAATACTTTATATGCTTCATTGATGTCTTTAAATCTTTCTTCTGCCATAGTATTAGTAGTATTAATATCTGGGTGATGCTTTTTTGCTTGCTCACGATAGGCTTGTTTAATTTCTTCAGGTGATGCTTTATAATTACTAATTCCTAATATTTTATAATAATCTTTGAAAATCATAGTTCCCCCTAAGTCAGGTCGTTTTTATTCTTCATCTTTTGTGTTCATTTGATTTTCTTTTACAATGTTTAGAATTATATCATATTTATTTCTCTAATGAAAGAGGTAACAGCTGATTTCTTGCAAAAATTCCATCTGGATGGATTAGTACACCTTTATCTATATTTTTTTTGATGGTATGGTCTAGGATAACCAATGTACATTTTTCAATGTCTTGCATAGCTAATTTTCTTAGATTTTCAACACCTTCATACTCTCTATTCTCTTCAATTTTGTCTGCAACAAAAACAATTTTAGCTAATAAATCCATATCCAAGTGTCCTGTTGTATGATATAAGATTGCCTTTTGCATTTCTTCTGTGAAGCCATATTTCTTTGTTATGTCTGCTCCAATTTTAGCATGTAGTAACCCTACATTATGTATTTCTATCTCATCTATTTCAATTTGATGGTCTTTACAATACTTTATTTTTTCTACATTGGATATTTCCTTTCCAATGTCATGGGCTAGTCCAGTTAAAGCAGCAATATGAGTATTTATCCCATATTGTTTTGCTAACTCTTCTGCTTTTTTCATTACTCCTATTGAATGCTGATATCTTTTTTCTGATAAGATTCCTTTTAATTCTGCTTGTATATTTTCGATTGTTTCCATTTTTGCTCCTTTTTATTTTTTATTCTTTTCAATAAATCGTATTACATCGTTTGCACTTGCTGTCGAAGCTTTCTATTGTGCAACTGCACATAATATCAGAAAGATTCTTCAATTGCCCTTCGCCACCAAAGTGGCTTCGGCTGGTCGCTGCGCATGCTACACTTTAGTAATATGCTTTATTTGAAATGTATAAACTAATAAGCTAATTGAATAAGATGGTCTAACAATTTTGTATAGCTTAGTCCACTTGCTTCCCATAATTTTGGATACATGCTAATTTGTGTAAATCCTGGCATAGTATTGATTTCATTAATGTATACTTGATTATCTGATTTGCGAATAAAAAAGTCTACACGTGATAGCCCCTTTCCATCTACTGCTTTAAATGCTTTTATTGCTAATGTTTGAATTTCTTTTTGCTTTTCTTCTGAAATCTCTGCTGGAATGACCGTACGTGATGTAGCATTTTGATATTTTGCTTCAAAAGTATAAAAATCTTCTGCTGATAATACCTCTCCTACACAAGTTGATTTTACTTCTTCATTTCCTAATACTGCACACTCTATTTCCCTTCCTACAATTTCTTCCTCTAATAAAATCTTGGTATCATACATACTAGCATCTAAAAGTGCTTCTTCTAGTTCTTTTTCGTTTGTAACTCTATGTACTCCTACTGACGAACCTGAGTTGGAAGGTTTTACAAACACTGGAAAATGAATTGTTTCTTCTATGATGTTTGCAATTTTTGGAATGGATACTTCTTGTTCCTCAAACTGTTCATTTATATATTGATATCTTACTTCCGTTTCCTCTCGAATTGCTTTAATATATATAAAATTAGCTTGTGGTATTCCTGCTTTTTTAAATACCATTTTTGTGTATACTTTATCCATACAAATGCTAGAACCTAATACTCGGCATCCTACATAAGGTATTTTTAACAATTCTAACATTCCTTGAATTGTTCCATCTTCTCCATATAATCCATGTAAAACAGGAAATACAATATCTATTTGTTTTAAATACTCTATCACATTGGCAATGGGTGTAATCTCCTTTAATTTATCTCCTACTGCTAGTCTTTTAATTTCATCAACTTTTTTGGTATCTTCATACCATTTTCCACTTTCATCAATGTAAATTGGAAGAACTTCATATTTTTGTTTGTCTAAATTTTGAATGATAGAAGTGCCAGATGCAATAGATACATCATGTTCTGTTGACATTCCACCAAAAATGACACCTAATTTTAACATAACTACCTCCTAAAATTGGAAAAGAGAACCGTCCCATTTTCCATTTAAATAATAGCATCACAAATTTGTGTAAAGTTTAAACTGTTAGAAGCTTTTAGTAATACTATATCTTCTTGTTGTAATTTCTGTTGTAGTATTTGGATTGCCTCCTCATTGCTATTACATATGAAGATATTCTCTTTTGACATTCCATCCACTATTGCTTGCTGTGCCATATATGTTACTTCTTTTCCTACACAAATGAGTAAATCTATTTTGTTTTTTACGACTACCTTTCCGACTTTTTGATGTAATTCTTTACTATATTCACCTAATTCTAGCATATCTCCCAATACTGCAATTTTTCGTTTATTGGGTAATTTTCCTACATAGTCTAATGCTGCTTTCATAGAATCATAATTTGCATTATAGCAGTCATTAACAATAGTAGCACCATTTCTGCTTTTTTTCATTTCCATTCTTTTTTTAGTAAGTTCAAACTCTTCAATTCCTTTTAATGCTCTTTCAATTGGAATATTTAAAGTTTTTGCTACTGCTAGAGCACACAAGCTATTAGATACAAAATGTTCTCCACCTACTGGAATAGAAACTTCATAAGTTTTATCATTTATCACTGCTTCACATTTGCTTCCGTTTTCCTCAAAAATAACATTTCTTCCCATAATATTACTTCCCTGTTGTAATCCATAAGTAAGAATATGGTAGTTTTCCTTTTCTTTTTCATACCAATTATGTAATAAATCATTATCATAATTCATAATGACTGTTCCTTGTAAGTTCAATCCTTCTAAAATTTCTAGCTTTGCTTTTAAAATATTTTCTCTGGAACCTAACATGCCAATATGTGCTGTTCCAATATTTGTGATTACTGCTACATCTGGTTTGGCAATATTGGTTAATATACTAATTTCTCCAAAAGAATTCATTCCCATTTCTAATACCATTGCTTCTTCGTCCTTTAAGCTAAGTACAGTTAATGGTAAGCCTATTTCATTATTGTAGTTCCCTTGTGTTTTTAGCACTTTATAATTTTGAGATAGTACACTTGCAACCATATCTTTTGTACTTGTTTTTCCTACACTACCAGTAATAGCAACAACTGGAATATGATATAAATTTCTTTTATAGCTTGCTAATTGTTGCATTGCTTTTACTACATTATCTACTAACACAATAGTACTATTAGGATATTTTGCTAATATTTCTGAATCTACCGTTATTCCTTGTAAAACACAAGCAATCGCTCCTTTTTCTAATGCTTGCTCATATAGAGTGCTGCCGATTAAATCTTTCTCCTTGAAAGCCAAGGTAAATTTGTCCTGGTTCTAGTTGCCTTGTATCCTTGCAAAGATTTTCAAATACAAGATTTTCATCTCCTTGTATTAGTTTTCCATTACTGTTTTCTATTAAATCTTTTATTGTTATTTTATATTTCATAGGTTAGCTCCTTTTTTATTTTACTTTCTAATTATATGCTAGTTTAGTACTTTCTTGCAAGAATATTTATGAAAAAAAGAAAATCTTAGATTTCTCTAAAATTTCCTCGCTCTTATTTTATGTTGACATCTCTATTTTCTTTTTTCTGTCTTCGTGCCCGATTGTTAGTCATTTTTGTTTCTTCAAGTTCTCGAATTAGCTCTAGTACACCTCTTTTTCACTCTGAAATGGGCTATTTTATACACCTCTTACTTTACATAACAAAGTGGACGGAAGGAATCGTTGGCACCGATGCTGGTCGTAGTGTAGCTGTCGCGACGAGACGCAGTGCTATTGCTGTAGCTGTAATAACCTCCCCTATGAACACAAGGGTAACTAAGGCTACTACTCGCGCTAGTAGAATGCTCCGTACTCCATTCATAACAATTTGAAGCCATATCATGGATATTACATACCTTATCTCCTGCTTTGCCTGTATTTAATTTACTTGAATTTACAGATGTCTTATTTGCATAATTACTATTTCCTGAATACTTTTGGATAAATACAATTGCGGTATCCCAACTATAACTATTTATCAAGTCACTTTCTACATAACTACTGTTATACATCCTTCTTGCCTCTGTTGCTGCATTAGGTTGAGTAATACTTACCCATGCAACTTTATCATATTGCGATTTCACTTTATTATCTGTCCCTTTACTTGCCTCATACCTTCCTAAGTAATATCCTCCATTTGCCTTTGTTTTGCTTACAAAGCCTCCTAAATTTTTAGCAGCTGTATTTCCTGAATCACTTGTTAATTCTTGATAATAACTTGGTATTGTTACTACTTCTGTATAATTATCTTCCTTTTCAGCTGTATAGGCTACTTGATGTAATGTTGGTGTTCCATTTGCATCAAATGTATATCTTCCTAATGTTATATTCGTTGTACTTCCATCTTTATTTTTTATCTCCCCTACTGGTATCCACACAAATTGATTTCCTTCATTATCTTCAATTACGATTCCATCTTGTACTGCAGGCATTCCATCTCCATTATATGTGTATTCTACATTTCCTGTACCTCCATTTGGTACTACTTTAAAGCCTCCTGGA
>JAAWNJ010000073.1 GCA_022798895.1 Clostridia bacterium
AATCCGATAAATCTTCAATCCTTTTTATAACGATCTTCGTTCGACTTGCATGTCTTATGTGCGCCGCCAGCGTTTATCCTGAGCCAGGATCAAACTCTCTTGTTCATGGTTTATTTGCTTCGACTATTTCTAGTCTACCTAAATAACTTCATTAACAATCAAATTTCTTTGACTCTTAATCATTTATACTGACCTATTTTTTTATAGATGGTTTTTTTCCATCTCCTTTTATTATTGGTTTCTCTCAAAGGTTTATTGTTTACTTTTCAATGTGCTTTTATTTTTAAATCTCCAGACGAGTTTCTCGCTGAAGACAATACACATTTTAGCACAGCAATTTGTTAAAGTCAACACATTTTTTAAATTTTTTTTAAAAGTTTTTTTCTCCCTGCTAAAAGTGGCTATTTATCAACGAATTTTTCTTTTGCTAAATAATTCAATTTTAGGAATAAAAAACTAAATATTACAAATTTACTCATAACATTTAGCTTTATTATTTTTCTATTTTAAATTTCTATAATTGTAATAATCTCTACAAATCCTTTTGTGTTATATTCTATTACAACATTATATTGGTTACCTGCTTTAATATATTCTCTTAATTGAGATAATTTCGTAGTATTTCTTTCTCCTTGTTCATTCCACTCTTCTGGTTTCTTTATTTTGTTTCCATCCAATCTAACTTTTACTATTCTTTCATTATCCACTATATTACTTGTATTGTTTGTAATTACACTAGAAAGCAAATTCTTAACTAATGTTCCATTAATTCCTTCGCCTTTATATATTTCAAATTTCTGATTAAATATTTGCTTTTCTTGTTCCACTAATGAATTAGATGCATTACCAATTGAATTTTCTATACTATTATTCATCAATAGTACAACTTGTTTTAATCCTGATGCTATAGTCATCCCTGTTGCACTAACACCTTGTGAAATACCATTAGTATTCATGATCGCAAAAACGGAAGATACAATTCCTTCTAGATAATATAATCCATCTTGAGCATCTGTCATTTGAATATTCAATTGTCCTATTTTTTCTGGAATAATTTCTTCTATTTTGTTACTAATTCCTGCAAAGAAATTTTCTAATTGCTCTTTTGGATAATTATTAATGATAACTGCACTAGAATTAGTTAATTCCTGTATATCCACTTCCTCTGTTGCTGCTTGTATTGTCTTATAGTAAGAGGTTTCTATTGTTGTGTTATTATCTATTATTGTAATTTTACTATTATTTTCTATTCTATCATTCATAATATTGCCTATAGAAGTATTCATCGTAATTTGATATTCGCCTTTATTGTCTCTAATATTAGTAGTATAAATAATCATGCTATCTAAAATTTGCTTTTCCATTGATACTTGCATGCCTGTTGTTAGTTCTGAATTTTCACCATTCAGATTATTTACTTCTAGCACAACATTCTTTTTATTTTCTTTACTATCATCTATATCTAAAATAAGTTCAACTTCTGTATTGTAATTCATTTGAATTCTTGTAAGACCTTTTCCTGTATTGTATACAGTAATAGTGAAATTCATTTCTTCTAAAGTAGTCTCTTGAAGTTTTATAATTACTTGTTCTATGCTACTTACTATATTTTCTGTACTGGCTAGCATTTTACTCAGAATGCTAATTATTTGTGCGTCCTCTTTTGTTTTTGTTAAAACATCCACTAAAATCTTTTTTAAATCTTCTTGATTTAATTGTAACTGATATCCAACTACTTCACACTTTTGGTTACTAATGTTCATGGTTGTTTTTTCTGTTTTTGTATATTTCTCTTGTGGGATACCATCAAGCAGCACTCTAGAATAAATTTCTGCTAAATAGGTCATTTCTTCTTTAGTTAAGCTATTTACATTTTCTAATGATAACATCTGTAAAATTTGCGTAGTATTTTCTGTAACTCCCATTTTAGATATAAATTCCTTTATATCACTATTACGAAATCCTATGTAATATGGTTCATAAATATCTTTACAATATAGAGCATAAATATCTCCACTATTAATATACGAAGCCTTTAGAAGTTCTGCTTCGCCGTTATATAGTACAATATCTGAATAAGTTCTTCCTGTATTTTGGTTATGTTTTGCTGTTGTTCCTAGTTTAATTTCTTTTGTTCCTGTTTCTTTTGTAACTGCAATATTTAAATCACCTTTTGCAGTATAAGAATGACTTTCTTTCCATGCTTTTTGACTAATTTCATTTTCACTTGATATCATTTTTGCTATTTGATTACTATTTGAAGCATACTCCCAAAATAATTGCTTACTACTTTTAAAAATATCTGTCATAAAATATAAAACTGCAAATATTCCAACTGCTATTAGTACAATTAGAATAGCAATAATACCAATTATAATTCCTGTTTTTTTCTTCATCCTTTGTTCTCCTTTTTATTTATTTCTTTGTCTTACCACTTCATACATTACAATACCTGCTGATACAGATGCATTGAGTGAAGTAATTTTTCCCTTCATTGGAATTTTAACTAGAAAATCACAATTTTCTTTTACTAATCTAGCCATTCCAAATCCTTCACTACCAATAACAAGTGCTAAAGGCATTTTATAATCTTGCTTTGTGAAAATTGTTTGTGTATCCATATCTGTTCCACAAATCCAAATTCCTTGTTCTTTCAAAAAGCGCATAGTTTCATTAATATTATTCACTCTTGCTATTTTCATATGTTCTACTGCACCAGCTGATACTTTACTTACTGTACTATTGACTGATGCTGCTCTTCTTTTTGGAATAATGATTCCATGTACTCCTGCTGTTTCTGCTGTTCTAATAATAGAGCCTAGATTATGAGGATCTTCTATTCCATCTAATATTAAAATAAATGGCATTTCGTGTCTTTTGCTAGCTACTTCTAAAATATCTTCCACTTCGCAATAGTTAAAAGGAGGTACAATGGCAATCACACCTTGATGATTTTCTGTTTGTGCTATTTGATTTAATTTATTTCGTTCTATTTCTGTTAATAGGATTTTTCTTTCTTTCGCAATTGCTATAATCTTATAAATAGAGCCATGTTTTTCACCCTTTGCTATTAGAATTTTGTTAATGTCTCTTCCCGATTCTAATAATTCCAATACGCTATTTCTTCCTTCTACCTGATCTTGGTATTCTTGTTTTTCCATTTTTCTATCTTTCTTCCTCCTTCATTTTCTTCCCACTTCCTAATTCATAACGTCTAGTACATCCTTCTTGCTCTCTATCATTCTCTTTTCTTTTAAATTTTTCTCCAATTTTCCCTTGTCTTTCTTGATACCATCTTCTTTCAAATTCCTTAAAGTATGATTTTTTAGAATATGCCATTGATTTATTATCTTCTTCTCTCCAAATATAGTCAGTATCTATAATAACCCATTCACCTACTTCTAATACTTTCCCCTTTACTGATTTATCCATTCCTACTGCTTCTGGATCTACATCCATTTCTTCTCCATCTAATTCTGGTACATTTCTCTTTCTTAATTTTCCAACATTAGCAAATCTTACATCTGTCCAAATAATTCCATCATCTCTTAGTTCTTTATATATCTGATACAACTTTTCTACTGCTTCCTCATTATCTGCCAGTTCTTGTTCTTGCTCTTTACTGCTGCAAAGTAAATCTACTCTATCAGATACTTCAATACAACCAAAAATCTTATTATTATCTCTTTCATCAATTAAATTCGTTCTTGTTAATGGTTGCAAAATTCTAGGATGGTTTGGAATTTTATATGTCTCTCTTGGCTTACCTATTTTTAGTACCTTTTCACCTATTTGATATACCTTGCTGTATCCCCCTCTTCCAATTCTTTCTATATCCACTATTCTTGCATTTTGCTCTCTTTGTAGTTCATATATGATTCTAGCTATAGTTGGAATATAGTCACTAATCAGTTGTTGTCTCTCTTTTATACTCTTCTTTTCCAATGGTATACTACTTAGCATTTCTCTAGCTATTTCTTGCTTTTGGGTTTCTAATTTTGCATTTAACTTTTCATTTGCTTCTTCTGATAATTTTAATTCTTGAAGTTCCTCTATTGTAACTTCACCCTGAGTAATAGTGTCCATATGAGCTTTTATCAAGTCATCTGCATAAGTATAAGTCTTTTTACACATCCTATAAAATTCAACTCTTTCAGCCCCCAATAGCCCTGCATCTCTGTATTCAGGTTTTACATCTTGTGTAGAATAAAATCTCTTAATTACTGTATCAAATCTTTCTTTTACTATTTCTGATGTTTGTGAGTTTTGCATTAATATCTCAAGTAGCTTATTTAGTTGAAAATAATCTGTTCCATCTAAAATTGTTTCAAAATTATCCGCTATAATTTGTCTTGCACTTTTTCTTCTAAAGAATAAGGACAATATATTGAACCTTTTTTTAACAGCCAAAGCTTGCCCTTGACTTAGTAATTCTTCTACCATCTTAGGTGTTAAATCTCTATCTTCATTTGCTTTACTATTTATCCTCTTTAAAAACTCTCTTTCGTTCAACTTTTACTCCTCATCTAACTTTAGCACAGATAAAAATGCTTCTTGTGGAATATCCACATTTCCTACTTGTCTCATCTTCTTTTTACCACGCTTTTGTTTCTCTAATAATTTTTTCTTTCTCGTAATATCTCCACCATAACATTTTGCCAAAACGTCTTTACGCATTGCTGAAATAGTTTCTCTTGCAATAATCTTTCCGCCAATTACTGCTTGTAATGGAATGACAAATAGTTGCCTTGGAATTACTTCTTTTAACTTCTCTACCATTTTTTTGCCCTTTTCATAACTACTATCTCTATGGACGATAAAAGATAACGCATCTACTCCTTCTCCGTTAACCCAAATATCTAGTTTTACCAAATCTGATCTTTGATATTCTTTGAACTCATAATCAAAAGAAGCATATCCTTTTGTTTTTGATTTTAGCGTATCAAAAAAGTCGTAAATGATTTCATTAAGTGGTAGTTCATAATGAATAGTCACCCTATTTTCATCTAAATATTTCATGTCAATGTAAGTACCACGTCTGTTTTGACAGATCTCCATAATACCACCAACATATTCTTTTGGTGTTAATATTTCAGCTTGTACAATTGGTTCTTCCATATAAGAAATTTCAGTAGATGGTGGCATGTCTGCTGGATTATATAACTCAATCACTTCACCAGATGTTTTATGAATTTTGTAAATAACAGATGGAGATGTAGTAATTAAACTCAAATCAAACTCTCTGTCTAGTCTTTCTTCAATAATTTCTAAGTGTAATAGTCCTAAAAAACCACATCTAAATCCAGATCCTAAAGCACCTGAAGTTTCTGGCTCATATTCTAAAGCAGCATCATTTAATTTTAGCTTTTCTAACGCTACTTTTAAGTTTTCATAGTCGCTACCGTCAATAGGATAAATTCCACAATATACCATTGGATTTACTTTTTTGTATCCTGGTAATGGTTCTAAAGCTGGATTTTCTTTTAAAGTAATCGTATCACCAACTCGTACATCTGATAAGCTTTTGATACTTGCTGCAATGTATCCAACTTCTCCTGCTTTTAATTCCTTTGCTTCCTCATATTTTCCTGGCTCAAAATATCCAACTTCTGTAATCGTGAAAATTCTGTTGGAAGACATTAAAACCATTTCATCTCCTGCTTTGACCGTTCCATCTTTAATACGTACATAGGCGATAGCACCTTTGTAATTGTCATAAATGGAGTCAAATATAAGAGCCTTTAGTGGAGCATTTTCATCTCCTGTTGGTGCTGGCAAATCTGTTACAATTCTTTCTAATACTTGGTCTACATTTAATCCTGATTTTGCTGAAATACATGGTGCATTTTGTGCTGGAATTCCTATAATATCTTCAATCTCTTTTTTCACTTCTTCTGGTCTTGCGTTTGGTAAATCCACTTTATTGATAACTGGCAAAATCTCTAAGTCATTATCAATTGCCAAATATACATTTGCTAAAGTTTGTGCTTCTACACCTTGGCTACTATCTACGACTAAAATAGCCCCATCACAAGCTGCTAAGCTACGAGACACTTCATAATTAAAATCCACATGTCCAGGAGTATCTATTAGATTTAGTTCATAATTTTGTCCATCTTTAGCTTGATATTTCATACGAACTGCTTGAGATTTAATAGTAATACCTCTCTCTTTTTCGATTTCCATATTATCTAGCACTTGGCTTTCCATCTCTCTTTTAGATAATACACCTGTCATTTCAATTAATCTATCTGCTAAGGTTGATTTTCCATGGTCAATATGAGCAATAATACTAAAATTACGAATATGCTTTTTTCTGTCTTGCAAACTAAGCCAACCTCCTCCTCTTCTTTGTTTGTCTCAATTCTATCATAGTCAAAAAAAAAAAGCAATTGTTGTTACACAACTGCTTTCATTATACTAAAGCATATAACGATTTCTAACCACTAAAGCGGTAAGACAATCATTTATTTTAAAATGATTTATAATCATGAATTCTATCTCTATGATAATAATTATCATACCAATCATCTAGCCAATCATCATAATCGTCATCATAGTCATAATCATCATAATAATATCTATTATAAATGTCGTTTGGTTCTGTATCTTCTACAATAATAGCAATAGAAATAATTGACATAATTAGAATGATTGGAATAGAAATCGCACTAATAATTAATCCTGCAATACTAAATCCCTTATTTTTGTCATTTGTCTTACTTTTCTTTATAGTATCTATAATTCCAAAAATTAGTCCTATAACTGCTGTCATTAAAGTAAAAAAACAAACGAATGGTATCCACCCCATTACTAATGATATTATTCCTAAAACAAATGATGCTATCCCCATGTTCATCAACTCCTTTAATTTCTTTATTTTACTGCATTTTGTGCTATATCGTCAAGGCTTTAGAAATTTTATCAGAAATAAAAAGTACATTGCACTTACTTTGTTAATTGACGATTTTTATTTCTGACTAATTTGACAAATATTAAAATAATGTTAATTCAGCCGATTACATAAATATCTCTGCAAAGTATTTTATACTATTTAATGCATGTTCTACTTTATTGCAATTTTCTCCTACTTCTATTAAAATAGCATATTTACCTAAATCTTGATTATAATTTTCTTCTCTAATTAGTATTGGTTGCATTAAGCCTGGATACTTTTTATTTGCTTGTTTTTGCATTTCTATTGCCCATTTTAAATCATACATCCAATTTTTATCTTCTTTATTAATTCCAATCACAAATCTCAAATTCGCAACTTTTTCTCCATTAATCTCTATTGTGGAAGCATTATGTTCCTCTTCTGAATATGCATCTCTATGAACATCAATTATTCTATTTACTTGTTCATTTTTATCTAGTATTTTTTCAGTTCCTTTTCTAGCATTTCGATAGTCTTCATTTTCCTTAGGGTAATTATAATATGTTGTGTCGTGAATAGCATTTATTTCTTTCTGTTTTAATAATTTTGTTAATTCTTCTCCTATCTTAATCACATTATAGTTCTTATCTAAGCTTTTATAAAACTTATAGTTTTCATACTTTTTATCTGCTTTATAACTTTCTGTCCCATGTGTATGATAAATGAAAACATCTTTCACTTCTTCTATTTCTAACTTTTCTAATTCATTCTCATCTATTGGTATATCTGATTCATTCCACACTTTCGTTCCCATTAAATATGTACTTTTTAGCTCTGTTACATCCTTATACAACCTTTCTAAACCATTAATATAATTTTGTATATCAATCTGTTGATTTGCCATATACTGTTCTAATTCGTTTTTTGTTTTCTCATATTCCTCCAAAATAATGTTTATGAATTTTTCTGTAACTTCATAATATTGTGGATTATTCAATTTTTCTAACTCATTGATCATACTATAAGCACATTTTATTTTTAAGCTTATTCTTTCCATATTATTAGGATTTTTATTTTCATAGCTTGCCACCTTTTTATAACATTCTTCTAATTTTATATCCTTTTTTTCATAATTTGAATTTAGATAATATTTTGTCATTTCATAGTAATTTTCTAGTTCATTATATCTTTCAAACTTAATAATGTTCTCATATCCTTTTGCAATTTCATAATTTAATTCTTCAGTCTCTTTTGAATGTTCTACTAGTGGATTTTCTTGTTCTATTAACTCTAATGTTTTTTCATATTTATTATAACTGCTCTGATTTAGTGTTAGATATATTCCTACTATTATTACTAATAAACAAATTCCATCTTGTACATATAGCCATTTACTACTATTCTCTTTACTCTTTAACTCTGTTGATATTATTCCCATTAACATAAAAGTAAAAATAATAATATGTATATATTCCATATCTACATCTATTACAAAATGAATTCCTAATAAAGCAAATGCAAACAATATAGCTATCATTTCTATATTCTGCTTTTTTACTAATTTGATAAGTATTACTATCATACTAATGCCAATACCTACATATGCAATTATCCCTATTACTCCAAACTCTAAAGCTATTTTTGCAGGATAACTATGTAATATTTTTGATTCATATTCATAATCTTGTACCTCTTTATATTTATACTGCCAAGCTCCCCCTCCTGCTCCTGTTAATATCTTCTGCGTTGATAGTTCTAGGGCATCCTTTATCATCTCTATTCTTTCTCTAGAGGTTTTATAATTAATACTAATATTTTTCACTTTTTCAACTAAGGCCGTTGGCAAGTATTTATATTCTAGTGGTATTTCTTTTTGATTTACTTTTAAGTTCTTTACAGTTAGACTCTTTCCTTCTAAAGCATATTGAGATATAAATTCTATTTTCATTT
>JAAWNJ010000074.1 GCA_022798895.1 Clostridia bacterium
GCTCTAAAATCGATTTTAAGACATTTTTATACTTGATTCATAAAACTAATCTTAGATTAATTACATTATTAATCTAGTAATTATTTTAATATGAAAATTACTACTAACTGCTTGCAATTAGTAGTTCTATTAAAGTACCTAAAAATGCCAAAAAAAACGAGGCTCTAAAATCGATTTTAAGGCATTTTTAAAAATTAGACATATAACTTGTTGTCTAAAAAGTGAGCTAATTACTGAAAAATAAAGATTTCAGAGATTTGGATAAGATTATTACAAATAAATATAGAAATTCATAAAATTAAATAGTATAAATATAATAAATTAGCAAAACCTAGAATAAGCTCAAAATAATGAAGCTCCAGAATCGATTTTAAGGCAATTTAATTAAAAAGTAGTATAGTTTGTTGTTAGAATAATAAGCTGAAATAGGCTTTGTTAAAGGAATAGCAAGAAATATGGAGATAGAACCACAATACCTGGTTCTATTTTTTACCCCTATGCCTTATTGCACAAAACTTACATTTTGCGCAATAAGGGATATAAAAAAAGGAGAGCGTATCATACACTGCGCACCCCTCTTTTTTCTATAATAATCTGTTTAGTTTTATGATTAAAAGTTACTTTTACATAGCTATCCTCTTCGTCTATTTTCATTTTCTGCAGATAAATTGGTGGAATATCTACTGATGCTCTTCTATCAGATGCATCTTTTCCATAAAATCTTACTCTTTTCAATTCAAAATCAAAAATATCCATTTTACCACCATTTTACCTTTGAATAAGCAAAATAATATGTAATAATAGAAAATAACAATTCTTCTACTATTCTACTATTGAATTTTATTTTATAGCCACCTTCTAACAAATTCTTTATTTTATCCCTCATATACCTAGTAAGGTTACGAAGAGGATACCCATTCTGAACAGCAAAAAGAACAGCCATGAGAGTTTTATCATTATAATCAGAAAGACTATAAACGTAATTATTCAAATAAACACATGGAAATAACTCATCATATTTCCAAATTTTAATTTTTCGTATTTCAAAGTTATCTCCACTCCTACTCATTTCTACTCTAGTTAAATCTCCTGTTATTTCAAGCCTACTCTCCTCTTTCTTATTATAAATCTTAATTCTCCCGTCTCCTGCACCTATATAAACAGTTTTCTTATCATATCCTCGATTATCGATTTTCTCGAGACGCTTCCCAGACATATCCCAAATCAAATCAAGAATGTTCACTTTTAAGTCAAATGCTAAATCATAACTAACAAGATACCAGTTGTCAGAAAGATTAAAAAAGTAAAATAAAATAAAAAAATCACGAAGTTTATTGGGATTAAACTCTATAGTAAGATTATATACGTCATCTGAAAATGCTTCTTTTTTCTTTGTATCGAACTTTCTATTTTCTGAATTATGTAAGAAACCAAACCAAAAGCTATTCCCCTCTTCTGTCTCAATCACATAGTTATAAAAGAAATTCTTTATTTGTGAAGAACTAAAATTTTTCTTAACGTAATTTTTCCAACAAGTGTTAAAGCGGAACTCTATTTCTGTAAATACAGAGTAAGAAATATAAGTCTTTAACCTAAGCATATCTACAGAATACATTATATTGTCATATTCTTTAGCTTTTGTATGATATAATTTTTCCAATTTCACAATCTATCCTCCAAAGTAAAATTTGTATAAGAAATCGAAAAAACGCATAATTAAAAGGTAACCTGAACTCTTACCTACTGCCACAACGTTTTCTTTTATTTTTTTCAGTTTTTAACTTGCTATATTCAGCAAGATATACCGCTTGTTAGATAAGGCGGTATACCCATGCTTTTTTTCTTTAGTGGTTTAGGGGGCTGTCCCCCTCTTGCGACGCCACCCCTACGGGATGGCAAGTCGCAACCCCCGCATACCAGAGTAGTTCTACGTAGCAGTTGTTCACTAGAACACATGGACTAGAATAACTACTTTATATTAATAAACGGTATTTTTCGAATAATCCACATAACTAACTTGTAAATCAATTCAAAGTTTATCACTATCAACAAAATTGGCACAACAAGTCGAATTGTTGCTGGTCTAATGAAAAAGCCTAATAAACTTAAATTATCAAAAATTAAACTTAAAAAACTATCTATCGAACCAGCCAGTTCGGTTGGAAAAGCTGGAATATTTATCCATGAAAAACAAAACTTAATAATATTATAGAGCCAGTCCATTAAAATATCCCAGCTACCGCTCAAAAACTCTATCATTTATCAAACACCCCCACTATCTTATGCCTTAGCAAATTAACAAGAGCAAAAACTATGATAACATCAACAACAATCAAATAAATATTATGAATATTATTAAAAACTTCATTTTTCAATAAATCATTAAAACTAAAATGAGTAGCATTAATAAGCTTTTGACCGAGAAAACGGCTCTTTTAAAACGGGAATATCAAACGCTGGTTCTTCAAATCTTATGTTTTTCACTCTATTCAAAACATTCATAGCTAAATCAAAGGGATATACTAAAAAGCCAAATCTTTCACGAAAAAAACTTACATACTTAAAAAGCCATGAACCGTCTATGGCAAGAATTTTATTAAAGTCAATTTCTATACTTGACCATCTATATTTATCTAAAAATACATTATAGAATTTCACATAATATGTGCCATTTCCGTCAAAATTGTCATTTTTTACGCTATAATAAAATTGATATACATCATCTTGACTAATTTCATCTTTAAATGTTCTAATGTCAATTTTAGTCCACTTACTGCTATCATTAAAATCTTTCTTAATATCAATATCTTTTGCAATAAAACATTGCAAATCAATTAATTCATGCATAAAGAATTTTTGCGTAGTGATATAAATCTCTGTATCAGAAACATACTCATAACTCAAAAACGGCGTAGGATCAAATTTTCCATCTACATAGTTATCAACACTATCTTGACTCGGCGCAATATTATCAATTTTTATCTCTTTTTCTATCACATATTTGCTATAATCCTCCCCTATTTCGCTATTAGCCAAACCGTTTATATCAGTAAGTTTAAATTTGTATGTACCATTTTTATATACTTTATAAACATATCTATAAAGATTTTTTCCACTTTCATTTTTTCTAATTTCTACAGAACAAACTGCGTCATCAATACCGAACAGGATTTTCAACCTGAGGGATATGCATATAAACATCATACATTTGATTTTCTGTAAAAACTTCCAAAGAAGTGTTCCACTTATCAAGTAAATACCATTCAGAACATACTAATACTGGAACATTACTGGTTTCATAATCAGGAAGAATAGATAAATTTAATTTTAAACTTGTAGTATCTCCTAAAAGAATGTCTCCAGTACCATTTGTAATGTCAAAATTAGCATACACATACATAGATAAATCCATATTTTCACGATATAAAATTTCCCAACCAGCAGGACGCTCAACCCACTTTTTACATGAACCATCTGGATAAACATAATATTCATAATAATAGTCTGTACGATAACGATTACCATCACAAACCATAGGGTGTGAAGAAATTGAAAACATATAATATTCTGGAGATGGATAATAATAAGCCCAAACATACGCACCGTCTGGAATAGGTAAGTCATCACAAGTAACAACACGCCCTCTTTCTTCATCCTCAAAAGTTATTGCTCTACAAAAAGAAGGTATAAAAAAAATACAAATTAAAAAAATAACTGAAATAACAATTTTATTTCTCATAAATACCCCCTCAATGTTTTATAATTAGCCTGATATACATAGTTATAACAAATATAGTAAAAATTAAAATAAGACAATTCAGTCCATTATCTATGAGTTTCAAGAACGTCAATATCTCCATTTGATTAGCACTAATTTCAGCTAAAATAACAGAATAGTCCATCTCAATACCTCCTATCTAAACATTTTCGGAAAAGCAAAATAAAAGAATAGATGTATAAGTCTTTCAACTAGAGTAAAAGCAATGCCAATAGGAATAGCAGTTTTCACGACATCAGCCACTAAATTAAAAATAACAGAATAATCCATCAAAATATGCCCCCTTTTTTCTTTAGTTTTTGTATATTTATTAAAATCTTTTTCAAGACTTTCAAATCAATTACTATCTCCATATAAATTAGTACCAGACGACCCTTTCCACTCTTTTGAGTATCTTTTCATTTTTGCGTATGTATCATAAGAATTATAAAGTTCTGGATAATGAAACCAAAAGCACAACTTTGTAGTATCAAATTTTAATTCTCCGTCTACTTCTCTTGCAGTCTCTCCATTTACAAGCCTATTTATTTGCAAACAACCAAGAATATTCTTACAGATAACAACATTTTTGATTTGCTCTCGAAGAGGTTTTGCCATACGCATGTAGACCTGTGAAGTTCCAATGATATGCTTACGTTGCTTCCTCTGTTGCGAAATTTCAACCATAACCTCAATTGGAACATTCTTGCTTTCTAAAGAATTGAACTCAAGATGTATTTCATCTATAAAATAGATAACTCCAAACTCTCCATTTTCATACTTAGTAAGACTTTCAATACCCTCATACGGCACAACAGCAGTATGTGCTGGCAGTCCATTTATTTTAGTATTAGTAACAAGAATAGCACGAGGATACTCTACACATAGCTTTTTCACATATTGCACTGCTGAAAGTGTTTTTCCTGAGCCTTGACTACCACAGAATACCAAAAGTCCTTCTGGGTCAAAATAATCTGGATGCTCTCTTGTAAATTTACTTCTATACTTCAATATTTCAAATACATGCTTAGGATTAAGACTACCCTCTAGCATAGATAAATCGAAACTCATCTGTTAAAACACCACCTTCAATAATAAAATACCCAGCAAGAAAATCATGATAATTCTCAGCAAGTTTTTTGAAGTGAAGTTCAAAAACTGACTTCCCCTTCTCATCAAAACAGCTAACCTTCTCATATTTACTTTCATAACTCTTACTATTTCCCACATAAAACACCTCATATTAGAATAATAAAAAGCGAGAAGATACATTCCCCCCGCAACACCCTGACAACAAATGTAAAATTATTCTTATCTTTTGTATTCTCTAAATTAAGCAGAGATTTTTCCCTTCATAACCGCTTTCTTAAAGATAGAAATACCTTTTCTAACTCCAAACCACATTAAGACAAATCCCATACCTACTCCAACTACGCCAGCAATAATACCAACAATTTGCGCTGGTGTAATGGAACCTGTAAGTGCGTCTGTTAATGGTTTAATTGTTTCAGCGATATTAACAGCATTTTCCATTAGAGTTCCTCCTTTTTCTTTTGTATTTATATTATTTTAAATAATATACTAACTTCTCTTTGCTACTTGTGTAAAGTCAGCTATAGTAGCCTTACATGAATTATTGCTTAAAACAATATCAAAAATTAAATTAATCCTATCGTATGCCTTTAATGTTTTAAATCTAGTATATAGACCAGCATTATCACCAGAAAACTTAACTTTTCTTTCTTGATAATCTCCTTCTACTTCCTCATCAAAACGAACTACATAAGCTTTTGGATAAGAAATTTCTTGCCCTTTATCATTTTTAAACACTCCTGACGCTCTTTCCTCAATTCCTTTAAATATTACTTCATTACTACATTTCATATTCTTCTAACCTCCATATATTTTTCTGAAATTTTATTTAAAATACTTTTACAAATCTCATAACTTACTGTTTTAGTTCCACCTGAAAACCCTTCAAAATAAGAAATTTCCTCTTTTATCATTCTTTCTAAATAGACCATTTCGTCTAAATTTAAATCCATAATACCCCCGACTATAATAAATTTCGTATTTTCAATATTAACAAATCAATACTATCTAAATCTTTTTTACAATCTATTAAACAATTATTTAAAATTTCTAAACTATATGAACTATCGCCTTTTATAATTGAATTAAAAAACTGTATCTTTACAATAATACCTTCTTTACGCTCATTCAAACAGTATAATAAATCCGCCTTTTCCTCTGTAGTTAAAATATCCAAACTATGCACCCCCTGAACTATTCTTTAATGGTTTAACATATTTCTCATAGTATTCTTTAGTTTTATAAAATTTACAATCCTTACAGTCAATATCTAACAATGCAGAACATTTACAATAACCGTTTTTTTTCTACATAAGCAAAGCAACTTGTTTTATATTCTTGTTTTTCTTTATTCATATGTACCCCCTGACTTTCAATTCGCCACTAGGAAAGACACGTCAGGTCATGCCCTTCCAAATAGCAAACTTTTCGCGTAACCTTATGGTTACGTTATATTTACATTATAGAACCATTTGGTTACAATGTCAATAGAAAAAGGAGATTTTTTCAATATGTATTTAAAAAGATTAAAAGAACTAAGAGAAAATAACAACGAAAAACAAGTTAGCATAGCCAATTTACTAAATATGAAACGTGAACAATACTCAAGGTATGAAACTGGTAAAAGAGATATTCCTCTAGACTGTTTAATTCAACTAGCAGACTTTTATAACACTAGCACAGACTACTTACTTGAAAGAACTAATAAAAAAGAATTTACAAAGGAGAAATAAAAAATTTAAAAATGTATATAATTGGATATTTACTATTCATAAAAAGCAGTATATAATTTTAAAAAATAGCAAATATTATGTATAGCAAAATGATAAAAACAACTTTAAGTAACTTTTTTAACACATTGAAAATAAAGAATTAAGAAACAAGCATAAAAAAATAGAACAATCAACAGTAATATACATAAAGTTGTTTTTTCTCAGGAAACTTTTTAAGGGCAAAAAAATAAAAGTTGATATATTTTTGACAACTTTTTACAATAACTGGATATTTCTTTCTAAAACACTCAACTTACATTTTGCGCAATGAGAGGATGCAAAAGTTAAAGGCATTTTACTTTCTATACCTTTTACACCTTTTATTCCCTTCTTTAGTTAGATATCTAACTATTCTTTAATAATTCATCTATTGTAATATTAAAAAAATCACTTATTATAATTATATTTTCATTATTGGGCTGTGTTCTATTTGTTTCCCATTTAGCAACAGCAATTCTTGAAACATTTATTTTTTCTGCCAATTGTTCTTGAGTAAGATTTTTACTTTTTCTCATTTTTTTATTTTTTCTGAAATATTCATATTATTCCTATTTCCTCTCTCCTATTTTCAAAAATTATATAATATTTTTAATTAAAAGGAAATATCTTCTTGTATACATTTTGCATAATTAAACATTTCTTTACAATTTTTGATGAATATGTTAAAATTTATTTAATTAAATTAACAAATGAGGAAAATGTATGTATTGTATTTATTGTGGAAAAGAAATTGCAAATAATAGTAGATTCTGTTGCTATTGTGGCAAAAAGATAACTTCTGTAAAAAAAATAGATTATAATAATTACTATATGGCCAAAAGATATATTATTACATTGAACGAATTAATATTTTATAAAGTATTGTTAGAAATAGCCAAAGAATTGAATTTAATATTATTATGTCAGGTTTCTTTATATAGCATTATTCAAACAAAAAATAAAAATGATGCTTATTTCAATAAGATAAGAAGTAAGAGTATTGATTTTGTGCTGGTTAGGCAAGCTGATTGTAAAATTAAATTATGTATTGAATTAGATGATTCTACTCATAATTATCAAAATCGAATTGAAAGAGATAAATTTATTAATAGTTTATTTCAAGATTTAAATATAAACTTATTGAGGGTAAAAAGTAAGTCAGTATATAATAAAGAAAGTATAAAGCAACAAATATTACAATATATAGGAGAGTAGTTTAATACTCTCCTATTATACAATATCTATTTCACATTCTGCAAAAATAATGCCATTTTTTCTAAAAACTCTTCATTCGTTTTAGTTCCCATTATTTCTGTAATTAGTTCTTCAGTAATATCAGCAACTGACATAGTTGACATTGCTTTTCTTAGTGCAAATACAGTTTCTAATTCTTTTTGATCTAGTAATAATTCTTCACGTCTAGTACCAGATTTATTAATATCAATTGCAGGGAAAATTCTCTTTTCAGATAACTTTCTATCTAAGTGAACTTCCATATTACCAGTTCCTTTAAATTCCTCAAAAATAACATCATCCATTCTGCTACCTGTTTCAATTAATGCAGTAGCTAAAATTGTTAGACTTCCCCCATTTTCTATGTTTCTAGCTGCTCCAAAGAATTTCTTAGGTTTATGTAAGGCGCTTGGATCTAAACCACCAGATAGTGTTCTTCCTGAAGATGGAATAACTAAGTTATATGCTCTTGCTAAACGAGTAATACTGTCTAATAAGATAACAACATCCTTCTTCTGCTCTGTTAGTCTTTTAGCTCTTTCTAGCACCATTTCTGCTACTTTTACATGGTGTTCAGGCAATTCATCAAAAGTAGAATAAATAACATCTCCATTAATACTTCTTCTCATATCTGTTACTTCTTCAGGACGTTCATCAATCAATAATACGATTAACTCTACTTCTGGGTTATTAGTAGTAATGCTATTAGCTATCTTCTTAAGAAGTGTTGTTTTACCAACCTTTGGTGGTGCAACAATCATACCTCTCTGCCCTTTTCCGATTGGTGACATTAAGTCGATTATTCTCATAGCATATTCTGTTGGAATAGTTTCTAAACGAATTCTTTCATTTGGATATATTGGAATTAAATCATCAAATTTTGTTCTTCTATATGCCTTTTCAGGTGCTTCACCATTTACTTCTC
>JAAWNJ010000075.1 GCA_022798895.1 Clostridia bacterium
TCACTTATCTATCGAAAAACCTGATGTTACTTTGTTTATGATTATTGAGTTAGTTAGTTCAACTTGCTTTAACTCTATTTTATATAATGAGCCACTTCCCATTGAAGAATATAAGCCCTATTTGTACGAGGCTATTAGGAAGTTGATTGAGAAATAGGAAATGTAGGTATTCCACTAGAATACGGTGCAATGTCATATTGTTGAAAGAAAATAACGATTCCTTTTGGTGTTAAATAATAATTTTCCATATTAAATGTTTCTAATACTAATTGACAATATTCAGGAAAATATGCTCCTGTTCCCTCTTCTATTTGTTTTGCTATTTGGTTATTAATTTGCTTTAAAATATCAATAAGATAATATGGATTTCCCTTTGAGAATGCTTGTAATGGAATTTCGTTGGCTAACTTTAAATCCCAGTTTTGAGATTTTCGTATAGTATTTCCATGTGCTCCACCTTCAAAAATGTATTCATCACAATATAGGCTAAGTAGTTGGTTTTGATTATAAGTAATATGACATTCTCTAATTAGTTCATAAACCATAATAGGATATCCATTTTGCTTATTATATTCATATGTTTGCTTTGCTTGTTCATATAATTCTCCTTCTGCATATTCTTTTAACTCAAAAGCCATTTTTCTGTTTTCGTGATTAAAAATTTGCATTCCCTTTTCAAAATTAGAAGAAGTTATTTCTGGATACTCAATTTTATATCTAACAATAACTTCTCCTTGATAATATAATTCTTTTTCAGCAGTATTTATTTTTACTTTATTCATAATATATCCTCTCACTGTTTTTAATATATATTATGAAAACTAATCTACTTCTGTCACACTAAAAAAGATAGTAACTTTGAAGTTTACTATCTTCTTTGATTATCCTTTCAACTGATTAACAAAATCTTTCGCTTTTTCTTTCAATTCTTCTATCGTTCCATCATTTTCAATATGATAATCATAATTAAAATCCAAAACATCTTTGTCAGAATGGTTTGTTGTAACTGCTACCACATTTTTATTTGTAATTAATAATGTCATTGCATCAAAAGTCTTTTTACATTTTTCAATCTCTTTTGCTTCTCTAATATGGATAAACATTACTTCTTCTTCTGATTTTTTAAATTCTTCTACCATATTAGTAATATATTGAAAAGGTGCATCATTATATTGTATTCCCATCTCCTTTAAATCAGATAATAGTTTTCTTGACTTCTCATCTTTTTCACCATTCCAACCAGTTAAAATATGAGCTGCTTCTTTTACTTTATCTACTGAAGAAATATTCATTACTTTTGTATATTCTTTACAAAGTTCTACAAAAGTATCTTTTCCAACTCCTCCACTACCATTTATGACTACAATATCTTTCATTTAGTTACCTCATCATTTCTTTAATCGCTTCTATTTCAAGTTCTGCCTCTAATCTTGCAAATAATACTTCTGGTTTCTCTATTACTTTTATGTCTTTCAACTTGTCATATTGACTTAAGCTATCCCAACTTTGAAATTCTTGTGAAATATTTAATTGTGCTAGCATTTTATCAGAAGTATGTTTCATATATGGTGCAATTAAAATTGCAATTCTTCTTAAATTTTCTACTAAATGATACATTACTGATTTCAACTCATCTAGTTTTTCTTCTTTAAATAATACCCACGGTGCTGTTTCATCAATATATTTATTAGTTCTAGATACTAATTCCCATGTTTGCGTAATAGCATTTGCTGTATGGTATGTATCTAGTAAGTTTTCTACTTCATGAATAATACCATTTGAATATTTTTCAACTTCTTGATTTAATTCTGTTAAATTAACATTTTCTCCAACAACAGTTTGAGGATTAGAATATCCCTCTATTTCTCCACCAAAATATTTGTTAATCATTCCAATTGTTCTATTTAATAGATTACCTAAATCATTACATAAATCATAATTAAATCTTTCTACAAATCCTTCTGGTGTAAAGGTTCCATCTTGTCCATAAGGCATTTCTCTTAATAGGAAATATTTAAGAGCGTCTAATCCATAACGTTCAATTAATGGTTCTGGATAAATAACATTCCCCTTTGACTTAGACATTTTACCATCTTTCATCATGATAAAACCATGAGCATAAATCTGCTTTGGAAGTGGTAAATCTAACGCCATTAAGAAAATAGGCCAATATAATCCATGAAAACGAATAATATCTTTTCCTACGATTTGTACATCTGCTGGCCAGTTTTTCTTCATTAATCTATCATCTTCTGACAAATATCCAAGTGCTGTAATGTAGTTTGTTAAAGCATCTAACCATACATAAATAACATGTTTAGGATCCTTGCGTACTTTTACACCCCAGTCGAAACTAGTTCTACTAACACACAAATCTTCTAAGCCTGGTTTTAAAAAGTTATTGAATAATTCATTTTTTCTAGACTCTGGCAAAATGAAATTAGGGTTTTCTTCATAAAATTTGATTAATCTATCTGCATATTTTTTCATATTAAAGAAGTAAGACTCTTCTTTCATTTTTTTTACTTCTCTACCACAATCTGGACATTTTCCATCTACCAATTGTGTCTGAGTAAAATATGTTTCGCAAGGCATACAATACCAGCCCTCATATTCAGACTTGTAAATATCCCCTTGCTCCATTAATCTATCAAAAATTTCTTCTACTACTTTGGTATGTCTTGGCTCAGTAGTACGAATAAAGTCATCATACCCAATTTCCATTAACTCCCACAATTTTTTTGCTTCATCTGCCATTTCATCCACATGCTCTTGTGGCGTTTTCTCTCTTGCCTCTGCTACTTTTTGGATTTTTTGCCCATGCTCATCAGTTCCAGTAATCATGTAAACATCATATCCTCTAGCTTTTTTATATCTTTTAATGGTATCAGCTAATACTGTGGTATATGCTGTTCCAATATGAAATTTTCCACTTGGATAATAAATTGGTGTTGTTAAATAAAATTTTGGCATAATATCCCCTCTTTTCTATTTGACTAAACTTTATTCCAAAACCATTCTAGGCTATTATCAATGCTTTTCTTCTTTCCTATTTTTGTTTCAATATCATCTACCCATAAATAAGAAATAAATGATAAGAATATAAAGATTAAGTCTACAGTTGAACAGACAAGTAAGGTTTCGTAAAGTTGTCCTCCTTTTTCCGCAAAACTAACAAATTCAACTGCATGTGCTATTAGTAAACCTAAGAATGCAAAAAGCATGATTCCTATTACCCAAGCTTTTTTTACTTCCCTTCCTAAATATAATACTAATAAAAATAATATTAACCCTAATAAAATAAGCGTTGGGTTTGTAAAATTAATAAATGGCATTGTCCATTTCCTCCTTTGTATTTCCGTTATATTTGAATTTGCTCTCTTCTTGCAATTTCATATTTATCTTCCTAATTTTCTCTCGATTAGGTCAACTAATTCTTCTGCTTTCTTTTGCATATATACTTGGTCTTCCCCTTCTATCATAACACGAATTAAAGGTTCTGTACCTGATGGTCTAATTAAAACTCTTCCATTTCCTGAAAATTCTTCTTCTAGTTTTTGAATTGCACTTTGAATATCTCTATCATTTTTATAATCATCTTTTTTACTATTTGTTACTTTAGCATTGATTAATACCTGTGGATAGATATTAATAACTTTGCACAATTCAGAAGCAGATTTTTTCTTTTCAAGCATTACTTTAATTAACATTAAAGAAGTTAAAATTCCATCTCCTGTTGGGTTGTAATCTAAGAAAATAACGTGTCCTGATTGTTCTCCACCAATATTATACCCATTCTTAAGCATTTCTTCTAATACATATCTGTCACCAACTTTAGTTTGTACACAATCCAATCCATTAGTTTCAGCATATTTTTTTAATCCTAAGTTACTCATAACAGTAGCAACCACAGCGTTATTCTTTAAAGTACCTTTCTCTTTCATATAATTGGAAATGACAGCTAATAATTTATCTCCATTAATTTCATTTCCCTTTTCATCAATCGCTAAACATCTATCTCCATCGCCATCATAAGCTATTCCCAAATTACATTTATGTTCTACTACATAATTTTTTATCATGTCTAAATGTGTAGAACCACAATTTTCATTGATATTAATACCATTTGGTGTATCATTCATAATATAGTGTCTAATTCCAAGTGCTGTAAATACTTTATCTGCTACAACTGATGTAGCGCCATTAGCAGTATCAATTGCTACTACAAAATCATCTCTATCATATTCTTCAAATTCTTCTTCAAAGTTTTTTCTAAAGAAATATACATACTCATCTAAAAGGTCTGTTCTTACTTCTGCAGTTCCAATTTTCTCATTCACAGCAGTAAAGTCACTAAGTTTGTCTGAGTCCATCATTTCTTCAATTTCTTCTTCAATTTCATCTGGAATTTTCATTCCTTTATTACTAAAATACTTTACTCCATTAAATTCATATGTATTGTGTGATGCTGAAATAACAACACTTGCATCTGCTTTCAATTTTTTAGTTAAATATGCAACTCCAGGAGTTGGGATAACTCCTAAACTTATTACATTTGCTCCATAACTTAAAAAACCTGCTGTCATAGCACTTTCAATTAAAGTACCTGAAATTCTTGTATCTCTCCCAATTAAAATAGTAGGTGTATGGCTACTGTGTTTTGCTAAAGCGTAGGCACCTGCTTTTGCAACACGATAAACTAATTCTGGTGAAAGTTCTGTGTTAGCAATTCTTCTGATTCCATCAGTCCCAAAATATTTTCTCATTTTTTCTCCCTTCGCTATCAATAATTTGCTATTTCATATTCTATCACAATGTTATTCATTTGAATATATTTTTTGAAAATTTTTTTACATTCTCTCTGGCATTTGAATTCCTAATAATTCTGCCCCTACTTTTAATACCATTCCCGTAGCATATGTTAGATATAATCTTGCATCTTGTATAGCTTTTTCTTCCCCTATAATCTTATTTTCGTTATAAAAACTACTAAAAGCTTGTGCTAAACTAATTAAATATCTTGCTACAATATATGGTTCATATTTTTCTGCTGCCTGTTTTAAGCTATCACCAAAATTATAGATTTGCTTAATAACTCTCATGGAAGCTTCATCTTCTACTTTAGCCAAGTCAACATCTTCAAAATTTGGAATATATCCTGCTTTTTCCAACAAACTTTTCGTTCTTACATAAATGTATTGCATATATGGTCCTGTTTCGCCATTGAAATTCAGCATAGTATCCCAATCAAATATCTCATCTTTAATTCTGCTATTATATAAATCGTTAAAAATAACTGCACCAATACCAATTTTCTTTGCTATTTCTGCTTTATCTTCTAAGTCTGGATTCTTTTCTTTCATGATTTCTTCCACTCTTGAAATAGCTTCATTTAATAGTTCTTCTAACTTAATAATATTTCCTTCTCTTGTTGACATTTTGCCTGTTTTCAATTGTACCATTCCAAAAGGAACATGAACTAAGCCGTCTGTATATTTTTCTGATAGTCCTAAATTTTTGGCTGTTTCAAAAACTTGCTTAAAGTGCAAAATTTGCTCATAAGAAGTAACATAAATTGCTTTAGTAAAGTCGTAGGTTCTAGCACGATACATAATTGCTGCTAAATCACGAGTTGCATATGTAGTAGACCCATTTGTTTTTTCAATAATACATGGTGGCATATCTTTTTCCGATAAATCAACTACCATGGCACCTTCTGATGGGACTAGCAAATTCTTTTCCTTTAAAATATCAATCACTTCTGGCATTTTATCAGAATAGAAAGCTTCTCCATTCCAAGAATCAAAATCTACTTGTAGCATATCATAAACTCTTTGGAACTCTTTTAAGCTTGATTCTCGAAATTTTGTCCATAACTTAGTACAATATTCATCTCCATCTTCTAGTTTCTTAAAGTTATCTCTACAAGCCTCTAAAACACTTTCATCTTCTTTACATAAATTATTAATTCTAACGTAAATTTTAGTCAATTCATCAATAGGGTTTTCTTCAATATTATATTCTTCTCCCCATCTTTTATACCCTTCTATTAATTTACCAAATTGTGTTCCATAATCTCCCAAATGGTTTATACCTGTGCAGTTATAGCCTAAGGCTTTATGAATTTTATATAAAGCTCCGCCAATTACAGTAGAACGTAAATGCCCTATATGGAAAGGCTTTGCAATATTTGGTGCAGAATAATCAATAACAATATTTTTCCCTTGTCCTATTGTACTTTCTCCATAATGTTCTTGCTTATCATGAATTTCTTTTAATACTGTTTCTGCCATTGCTTTTTCTTGAATAGTGAAATTCAAATAGCCTCCTACTACATTAACTTCTTTTACTAAATTTTCTTCAAAAGTTATTTTTTCTTTTAACTCTTGTGCTATCAATTGTGGTGCTTTCTTTAGTTCTTTTGCTAGTTTAAAGCAAGGAAATGCAAAGTTTCCCATTTTTTCATCTGTTGGAACTTCGATGTATCCATAAATTTCTTCTTCTGGTAAGCTTGCTACTTTACTAATTTGCTCTGCAATTTTTTGTTTAAAATCTATCATGTTACTTTACTCCGTTTCCTCTTTTATTTTCTTATTATATATCAACAATGTAGAAAAGTTCAATAAAAACAATATATTTTATATAATTTGTTATCCTTATCTATAAAAAGTTCATATCCTATTTCTAGAACATGAACTTTTTTTCTGTAATTACTTAGGGCTGCATCTACCTCCTTGGTATGGGCGAAATACATTGTTTCGCGTATAATGTGTCGGTCTTGAGCTTCTCAAAGAGTATCCATCTCTTGAAGGCATTGCACCAACTTTCCGCTTTTTGCTTTTTGACTTCTCTTGGCACTTCTCCATTTCTTTTATTGTTTTAGTCGAAGCATATAGAGAAGGTTCAAGGATAACTGACAGCTTGTACTCTTCTGTTTTGACAATATAGACTGTTTCTACTAATTTTCCGCTTGCAATATCAACGAAAAGATCATACTTCGTTTTTCGCAACTTGATACAGATCTCTATGCCATCAGCTTTTCTCCGCCTGCCCTTAGTTTCTTCCATACGCTTATCTCCATTGTTAATTAACTGACAAAGGTTCTAAAAAATTTGCTTTGCTTACTGTATTATTATTTTTTAATTTATGTCAACTAATCACCTAAGTTAATTCCTATATGTCTAGCTGTTTTCACTAAATCATGATCCATATTTACTCTACGAATATTACTTTCTGGTGTATTTCCTGAAACAGCTCCTACTTCTTTGTTATTTCCTACTACATCTTCTAATGGAACATAGTCCAATTTGCCATCTTTCATAACTGTTAACACATTAAATTTTCCTTCTAAAGCAAGTTCCATTGCCATTGCTCCATATTTCGTAGACAGAACTCTGTCAAAAGCTGTTGGTGAGCCTCCTCTTTGCATATATCCTAAAACTGTACATCTTGCTTCAAGACCTGTTAATTCTTGTAAAGCTTGTGCTACCTTTTCACCTGCTCCACCTAAACGATTATTATCAACACCTTTTCCTTTATCTCGTACTGCTTTTACAGTAATTTCTCCTCCAATTGGTCTTGCACCTTCTGCTACAACTACTACACTAAATTCTTTTCCTCTACTTTTACGATTAATAATTTTGCGGGCTGCACTATTAATGTCATAAGGAATTTCTGGAATTAAAGCAACATCTGCTCCACCTGCAATAGCTGCTTCTAATGCTATCCATCCTGCATATCTTCCCATAACTTCCAATACCATAATTCTATGATGCGTAGCACCTGTTGTATGAAGTCTATCTAAGGCATCTGCAGCAACAGATACCGCAGTATTATACCCAAAAGTAATTTCTGTACATGCCACATCATTATCAATGGTTTTTGGAACTCCAATTACGTTGATACCTTTTAAAGATAAATCTCTTGCTGATTTTTGTGTTCCATCTCCTCCTAAAGTAAATAGACAATCTATACCATCTTTTTTAATATTTTCTACACATTGGTCTGATAAATCTTTGTAAACAATTTGTCCATTTTCTTCTACAGGGTAATTAAATACATTGGAATTGGTTGATGAACCAATAATAGAACCACCTTTTGGCAAAATGCCGATTGCATTTCCTGTTGCATTTGTACATAATTGTACATAATTATTCTCTAGTAGTCCTCTATATCCTTCAATAAATCCATAACATTCTATACCATTATTCTCTGCAGTCTTAATGATAGCTCTAATAACTGCATTAAAGCCTGATACGTCTCCACCATTTGCTAAAATAGCTACTTTCTTAATCATAATATCCTCCTTAGTTTTTTTCATCATCTATTTATTCTTTTTTATTATACCAATAAATTTTAAAAATACAATATTTATTTTCGTGTTTTATAAAAAATTATGATTCATTTATGATAATATCTTAATAATTCATTTTAGAAAATGTCTCAACTAAGAAAAAATTGTTCTCCTTAATGATATAATTAATAAATCATTAA
>JAAWNJ010000076.1 GCA_022798895.1 Clostridia bacterium
TTCTTTTAATAATTTTTGTATTCTTTTTCTTATAGCGTCTGATAATTTCATTTTTCTCACCCAAAAAAATTATAACAAGATACAAGCATAATATAATTTACTCGAGTAAAGGTTTTTTAAAAAACTTTACTTTTGCGAAGTAATTTATTGCAGTAAAGTAATTTGTATGTTAAAATTTAGAATAGTTTACTTGAGTGAAGTTTTTTTATTTTTATGACACATTTCGACAAAAAGATAAAAGAGGATATGGTATAATATGTCGAAGAACGAAAAAAGTTTATAAAGATAGGAGAATAATTAGATGAAAAGTACAGGAATTACAAGAAAAGTTGATGATTTAGGAAGAATAACAATTCCTAAAGAAATTAGAAGTCAATTTAAAATTTGTGAGCAAGATCCTTTAGAAATATTTGTAGACGGAGAAAAAATAATATTAAGAAAATATTTAGAAAACTGTGTATTTTGTAATAGTAAAAAAGTGCAAACAAAAATTGAAGGACAATTAGTGTGTGATAAATGTATAGGAAAAATATCTAAATTAGCAAAGTAAATTATTTTTTTTATTTATAATTGCACGAATATCGTGCAATCAAGAAAGGTGGGAAAAACTATGATAAGAATAGTTGTAGCAGATGACAACGAAGTTTTACTAGAACATATTGTAAAAGGATTAAAAGAAAGTGATAAACTAGAGGTAGTTGGAATTGCAAATGACGGAGAAAAAGAATTGAAACATATAATGCAATTTGCTCCAGATGTTGTAATCACTGATATAGAAATGCCTAAAAAAACAGGGATAGAAGTTATAGAAATTGTAAAAGATTTTGAGAAGATACCAGAGTTTATTGTTATTACTGGTGGTGCAAGTATAGATATAATGAAAAAACTATATTCTTTGCCTGTAAAAAATATCTATAATAAACCAGTAGATATAGAAAAGTTAGTTAATGAAATTGAATCAATTACAGAAATAGAAAGTAGAGAAGAAACAATTGAGAGTAAACTAACTGAAGAAAGTAATGTTTTAAAGAAAATAGTAAATTTTTTCAAAAAATAATAAAAAATCCAGAGAAAACTGGATTTAATTTTTTATTCAAGTTCTTTTTCTGTTCCAGAATAAAGTTCGTCTAAACTTATATTAAAGACTTTAGCAAAAGCAAGAGCTTCATAATCTCTAACAATTCTTTTATTATATTCAATAAGATAAATATCAGAATGATATAAGTTCAAACCAAACAAGTCTAGCTTTTGGCATAATTCTTCTTGGGTATATTTATTGGCAGTTCTATATTTTTTTACATTTTTGCCAATAATATTAGATTTTGAATTAAGTCTTTTGGCTCTCATATACCATCATTCCTTTCATTCTATATACATTTTTCCCAATTTTATTATAAAAAAATCATTTCCTTGCACGAATATCGTGCTAAAAACAATTTATAAAAATTAGAAAATGTAAATATACAAAATAAAATGGGAATTTTTGTAAAAAATATTTACTATATTACACATTTCGACAAACTTTTAAAATAAAAAGTGCTAATATAAGAAATATAAGCACAAAAGATAGTATAAAAGGGAAGGAGATAAAACGGATTGTAAATTAAAGATAGATTCAAAAAGCAAGTTATAAAAAAATAATATTTGTTTTTTGTTATTTTTAAAAGATAATCCAAATAAATGTGCTACCTAAATACCAGATTATCTAAAGAAAAGAGAAACGAGATTATATTTTAGCGTAGTGTTGTTCTATTGCTTATTACTATAATTTCAAAGTACATACTCTACGCTATGCAAGGAGTATGGGTAGTGGAAACAGAGGAAGAAGTTTTTTTAAATAATTACATAAAAAAAGAAGTCAAATTTACAGGGAGTAATTTTGACTTCTTTTTTATATTACATATAAAAATTATTCTTCTTTTTAATTGTGGCTGTCATAGTCCACCTTCATTCAATAAAAAACAAAATTGAATGGAGGAAATGATGAAAGAAAAAAGAGATATATTTAAAGAAAACATAGAATTTAAAAACGATATTGTATTTGCTAGATATATAAGTTATATAAGAACAGCTTTATTACATAAAAGAATTGATTATTTAAAACACAAGAAATATTTACTAGATAAAGAAATATCTATGTCTAATGAGGAATGGGAAAATTTGTATAATACAGACAATTTTGATTATTCCTTTTTGAGTGAAAAAAACTGTAAAAATGAACAACTATCAAAAGCAATGAGGAAACTAACTGAAAAACAGAGAAAGGTAATCATAC
The DNA here is from genome assembly GCA_022798895.1 of Clostridia bacterium. GTDB lineage: Bacteria > Bacillota > Clostridia > TANB77 > CAG-508 > CAG-273. Next base: position 2,276 of record JAAWNJ010000076.1, read on the forward strand.
AGTATTACTACAAAAATAAGAAATTGAAAGAAATAGCAAAAGATATGAACAAAGATGAGAGTGCAGTAAGAAAATTAAAAGATAGAGCTATTGAAAAATTAAGAAATTATTTGGAGGTAAAGAATGAAGAATAAAACAAAATTTTATAAATTATTAGTAAAGGCTAGAACAGATGAGGTGTCATTGATTTTTGTAATAGATAAAATAATGCCTCTAATAGATAAATATTCTAAAAATGAAAATAAGGAAGTAGATCAAGAGCTAAAAAGCTATTTAATTGAGTACGCAGTAAGAATTATAAAAGACAAAGATTTTGCAGAAAAATTAGCAAAATAAAAAAAATAAAAAAAATTTTAGGAAAATGTCCTATTTTTCATTTTTCAATCGCTGTTATAGATGAGAGGGTAAAATCTCTTACTTGTTTTTCTTAAAAAGAGAGTAAAAAAGCACATTGAAAAGTGAATAACAATTCGTTAGATACAGTCCTTTGATTACTTGAGCTAGTAATATTTATATTACTTAAATATTAGTTTGCAACTAATAAGGCGAAGATGAGTGTAAAAGGAAAGAAACTTTTGTCCAGTCATAGCACGAGCGAGAAAAAACCGTCCCACGCATTGAGGACAAGCCTGTATACAGGTGGGGTATGCCGAATACACCTATGAAGATATATGCAAAATATCTGTCTAATGAATGATGATAAAGGTATAAAAATAAATAAACAAAAAGAACTCTAAAATTAAGGTATGCAATATCAATATACCTCCAAAACATTTTAGAGTTCTTTTTAACATACGAGAAAGGAAAACCAAACAATGATATTAAGAATTTTACTAATAGATATGTTTATAATTGCTATTTTTATGTATTTATTACTGTTAGGTGCAAGTAAATGCAAAACAGCTGAAGAAATAGAAATGGAAGATATAGAACAGATGGAACAAGTAAAAAATAATTGCAGGAGGCAAAACAATGATAAATAAAATTAGAAGAAATGAAATATATCTTGCTAATTTAGGAAATACAGTAGGAAGTGAGGAGAGGGGAATAAGACCTGTTTTAATCATTCAAAATAATATAGGAAACAAATATAGCACAACCACAATAATTATTCCTATGACTAAAAGAATAGAGAATCAATTTGCTATTCCTACCCATATAAGAATAAATAAATTTGGTAAAATGAAGTATGAGGCTACAATAATGGCTGAACAAATTAAAGTAATAGACAAAAAGAGATTATTACACCGAATAGATATACTACCAGAAAAATATGTAGAAGTTGTAAACAATGCTATAAAAATAGCCACCGATTTACGAGAAAGGAACGGTTATGGAAATTGTGAGTAAAAATGGAAATGTTGGTATGTATATGAGAGTTGGAAATATTGAGCAATTAGACTATTATATTGATGAAAAGATAGAAAACAAAAAGCAGAAAAAAGCTGTTGCACTATATATGAGAACAAATAGAGTAGATGGAGATATGGTAAATGCAGATATTTATTCTCAAAGAGATAGACTAGAAGAATATTGTAAAAAACACAATATAACAAACAGAGTACATTATATAGATGTTAGAAAAAGTGGACTATCTGAAGACAGAGAGGCACTAGATAAACTTATAGAAGATATAAAAGCAGGAAAAATCAAGCAAATAGTAGTAACAGATATTTCAAGATTATTTAGAAATCCGGCAAAAATAACAAGTTTGTTTGAAAATAATTTTATGAGAAATATTGATATAGTTACTCTTAATGGAGAGTGTATCGATAGAAATCATTATATAGAAACTTTTAAAAAATTAGGCTTTGAAAAATTAGCTAGAGATATAAAGAGAAAAGAATTAAAAAATCGAAATGACAAGTCCAGATAGGGCTTGTTTTTTAGTATAGGAGGAAATTTTAATGAAAAAGAATGTAAGAAATAAAATGTATGCTATTAAGGAGGCAGTAAGCTATTATATTTTAGGTTATAAAAAATATGAACAGAATATAAATCAAAATGGACTAGGAGATATATTGAAAGATATAGTAGAAGTAGCACAAGAAAATCTTAATAGTATTGAGATAACAGGAGTTAATACTGAATTATTAAATAGAATAAATTTTAATTGGATTTTATCAGCAAATGACTTTATTTCTTATGCTATTTGTATATTCAATGTACTAATAAATAGAGAAATGCAGATAACAGATGAAAAAATTGTCAAAGAATTTTTAAGTATGATCCATTCGCACCACCCTAGAAATATAATGAAAGAGGCAGAAACTATTTTAGAAAGTGTCTTTCCAGAGCTATTGAATGAATAGATTTATTTCAAATTTTATTCATAAAATGGGACATTCAAAAATACCTTTTAATATAAAAGGAGGAGGAGATGGAGGACTTAAAAAATGAAAAAGATAATGTAAAAAAGATATATGGGAATGAAAACCTAAAAGAAATATTAACGAATTTATTAGAGAAAACTTTTATTGAAAAAATAGAAAATATAGAAAAATTAAAAAAACAATGAATTTATACATTTTACTTAAAAAAATAAAAAAAGTAAAATGAAATAGCAGACAGGTTATTTATTCTAGGAGGGAGGGAAAATGTTAAGAATAAATAATTATAAAGTGGCGAAATATATGCGTTTATCAAGAGATGACGGAGATGATAGAGAAAGTGAAAGTATAGAAAATCAAAGAGATATATTAGATAGCTATATAAATGAACACGAAGAATTAGAATCAGTAGAAGAATATGTTGATGATGGCTATACTGGAACAAACTTTAATCGCCCACGGATTTAAAAAGATGTTGCAAGATATAGAAGATGGAAAAATAAATTGCATTATAACAAAGGACTTATCAAGATTTGGTAGAGATCATATAGACACAGGTTATTATTTAGAAAGATATTTGCCAACAAACAATATTAGATATATAGCAATAGGAGATAATGTTGATACAATAAATCCAGATGGATTACAATTTTTGACTTTTAAATTAAGTTTTAATGATTATTATGCACAAGATATTTCTAATAAGATAAAAAGTGTAAAAAACAGAAAGATAGAAAAGGGGGAGTTTCAAGGAGGAATAGCACCTTATGGCTATAAAAAGGACAACAATATAAAAAATCATTTAGTAATTGATGAATATTCGGCACAGATAGTTAGAGAAATATTTGATATGTATTTATATAATGGAATGTCTACAATAAAGATTGCAGATAAATTAAATGAAAGAAATATTGAAGCTCCTGCAATATATTTAAAAATACCAGTATGTATGAATAGAAAAAGTAAAGATCCAAAAGGCTATATATGGCATAGTGAACAAATAGCTAAAATGTTGAAAAATGAAGTATATATAGGGAGTGTAGTTGGAAGAAAGTTTCAAAAGATAAGCCATAAAGTTGAGAAAGTACGAAGTACGCATAGAGAGGAATATATTATTGTGAAAAATATGCACGAACCTATAATTGATGAACTAACTTGGAGAAAGGCACAAGACAAACTAAACAAGCATAAAAATTCATTAACTCAAAAATATGAAGTACCTTTGAAAGAATTTATATTTTGTGCAGAATGTGGAGGAAAAGCAACTTATAAAGTAAGAAAAGGGGAAAGAAAAAGTGGCAAAGTATGGGAACAAAGAACTTTCTTATGTTCTAATAAAAATAGAAATAAAAGTTGCACTTGTAAACCGATAACAGAAGAACTTATACAAGATGAAGTAAAAAAAGTAATCAAAGAAGAAATAGAGCAAATATCTTATACAGAAGATGAGATAATAAATGTCTATAAAAAAGCTGAAGAAAAGGTACACAGTAAAACTAATATATTAAGGAGTCAAAAAGTGGCTATACAAAACAAAATTGATGAAAATGAACAAACTACACAAGAGGTATATCAAGATAAAATACATAAACTTATAACAGCAGATGATTTTGCTATGATTTATAATAAATTGCAAAGCGAAAAAAAAGAACTACTAATGCAGATTCATCAAATAGAAACGGAAATGATGGAATTACAAAAAGAAGATACAGGAAAAAACTATATAGAAATGATTAAATTAGCAAAAGATATGTTACAAATGAAAAATCCTAGTAAAGAAATATATTCAAAACTAATAAAAAAAATTGAATTTGATAGTGATAAAAATATCACAGTTACACTAACTTTCGGAAATATAAAAGAACAAGAAAAATATGAGAAAGCAGTATAAATATGATTATAACAAAGTACAAAGTTGCTAAATATATAAGACTATCAGACGAAGACAGAGGAAAAAAAGAAAGTGAAAGTGTAGAAAATCAAAGAGATATAATTGATAATTTTATTAGTAAAAATACAGAGTTAGAAGTGTTTGATGAATATGTTGATGATGGATATACAGGAGGAAATTTTGATAGACCGAGATTTAAGCAAATGATACAAGATATAGAAAATGGCAAAGTAAATTGCATAATCACAAAGGACTTATCAAGATTTGGCAGAGATCATATAGATACAGGCTATTATTTAGAGAGATACTTACCTAAAATGAATATACGATATATAGCAATACGGAGATGGAATAGACACAATAGATTCAAGAGGATTACAATTTTTATCTTTCAAATTAAGCTTTAATGATTACTATATACAAGATATTTCAAATAAAATTAAGAGCGTAAAGAAAAAGAAAATGAAAGCAGGAGAATATCAAGCAGGAATTGCACCTTATGGCTACAAAAAAGATACAGAAATAAAAAATCATTTAGTAATAGATGAGAATGTAAGTTATATAGTACAAGAGATATTTGATATGTATGCAAACAAAGGAATGTCTACAATAAAAATTGCAGATGAATTAAATAATAGAAATATAACGCCTCCGGGAATTTATATGAAAATGCCTAGCACTAGAAAAAATCTAAACAGTAAAAATCCAGATGGTAGGTATTTATGGTTAAGGACACAAATAGGTAGTATGCTAAAAAATCAAGTATATATAGGAAATGTTGTAAGTGGAAAAAAAGAGCAAATAAGCCCTAAAATAAAAAAAGGAAAAATGAAAGAAAAATCAGAGTATATAATAAAGGAAAATATGCACGAGCCTATTATTAGTAAAGAATTATGGAATAAGGTACAAGAAAAGTTAAGCTCATATAATACAGATACTAGAAAAAAATATGAATACCCACTAAAAGAGCTTGTATATTGTGGAGAGTGTGGAAACAAAGCAAGATTTCAACACAATAAAAGCAAAACAAAATCTGGTAAGGTTTGTTGGGAGGGAAATTGTGCAGTATGTGGGAAAAGAGCAGATTATAGAAGTTTATGTGATAATGTTGTTATTGGAGAAAAAATACTAATGAATGCAGTAAGAAATACAATAATGGAGGAAATCAAAAAAATAGAATATACTTCAAAGGAATTAAAAGCAATATATAATAATGCACAAAGAAAAGCAAAAAGCACAGTAAATGAAATTCAAAGCCAGCTTTCAAATAAAAGCAAAGAACTTAATAAAGTGGAAGATGAAATAAAATGCTTATATGAAAAGAAAGTAACAAAACAAATAACAATAGATAAATTTAAAGAGCTATATGAGATAATGAGCGAAAGAAAGAGAAAAATACAACAAGAAATAGATAGGCTCAATGAAGAAATTAAGAAAAATAATAAAGGAATAAAAGGCAAAAATAGTGAATATAAAAAAATGGAAAAACTAGCAAATGAATTTTTAAAAATAGAAAATCCAGATAATGAAATCCTAAAAAAGTTAGTAAAAAAAGTTGTGTTTGATAAAAACAAGAAAATCACAGTAGAATTAACTTTTTCACAGGTTTAGTAATAAATTATAAGAATAAAATGTCGAAATATAATCATAGCAAGTAATACAAAAAAGCGTCATCGGTATAGCTTAAATACATACTGTTAACCACAAAAGTATGCCAGATATTAGTGATGAACAAATTAAAACAGAAATGATGGACTTACATAAATCCATTTATGAGAAATTTGGATATGAAATGAAATATACAAGACCGCCAAAAGGAGAATATAGTGAAAGAACTATAGCTTGTACAAATTCACTAGGATATAAAACGGTTATGTGGTCTTTTGCTTATGATGACTGGGATGAAAATAAACAAGGAAGAGAAGATTATGGAGCGTAATCAGTTAGGGCAG
>JAAWNJ010000077.1 GCA_022798895.1 Clostridia bacterium
ACACAATCCCGCTTTTTAATAAAACTTCTCTATGTAAATTCCCATTGGTATATTGTATGCCTTCTAACTTTTCGCGAATATAAGCCTTGCTAATAGCTTCGTTTATTTGTTCAATTGTTTCATCCATCATGTCTAATCTAACAGAAGTGATTGGCAAGTTTTTTGTACTAATAGAAAGGGTTTTGCTGTTACAAATTAAAGTAACTGTTTGGACACTATCTGGTATAATTCTGAATTCAAAACCTAATCTATCTTTTAAATAGTATTTAGAAATTTTAGTACAATTTTGACCACAATCAGGATAGCAATGATTAGTTTTTCCTAAGAAGCAGTAATTAGATACCATAATAGGAAGATTGCCATAAACAATTAGTTCTGTATCTATATCAGAAGTTTGCAAAATATCTTTTAAACCTTCTTCGTTTAGTTCTCTTGAGAGAGTGAGGCGGTCAATACCTAGTTTTTTGTATTCTTTCATAGTATGATGATTGAATACATTTAAAGAATAATTACCAATGAATTCATACTTTCCTTGATATTTCTTCAAAAATTCAAAATCAGCAATATTAGAAAGAACAAAGCCTTTGATAGAAAATCTTGTTGTAATATCATCAAAGGAATTAAGAATAATGTTCTTGTAATTACCTTTAATAATAGTTGGCAAGTAGATATACAAGTTATATTGTTCTGACAAATATTCAATGATATTGGTATATTGTTTATTTACAAATAATTTTAAAGATAAATAGACTTTATCAATTTTGTCTTTAGCTAATTGTGTATAATCGTAATCTATGTGTAAATCTCTTAAAAACAAAGAAATCTTAGGATGTTCTAAAGTTGGTATGTAAGTAATAGCTTCTTCTTTTGGTAAATCTAGCTTAGGAGATTTTCTGAAAATTCGTTTTTCTACTTCTTTTTCTAAAGCTTCAATTGCATTTCTTCTCAGTTCATTTAAACTACTAATACTTGGCACATAAAGTCCATCATCTAGGTAAACTGTAATATTTTCAAAAGTATAAGGAGTATTGTTGGTTTTTGAAATTTGTTTGATAATTCTTTCCATACTAATTGGAGTTTTTAAAGCTTCAGCAGGAACAATATCAGATGTTACTTTTACCTTGATTTGATGATAGATACTAGAAGGATGTGTTTCATTAATGGTAAATAGCTCCATTTGAATAGGAGTGTCTTTTTTGATAGTCACATTACAATTTAGTGGAATTTTTATATTCTCGCAATTTTGATAAGAACGGCGAGCTTCTTCCATTAATTTTTTATTAGTTACTTTATATAATTTATCACCAATAGCAATCTTGCCTTTCATTCTGCCAATGGTAACATATTGACCAACTTCAGCAGTTTTCATATTTTGGTTTTTTTCCATTAATTCTGAAACTAAGTAGCTACCATTTTCTTTTTCAAGACTAACAGAATCTCCAAGAGATAAAGGAGCTTCTAAAGAAAAAGTAATCAGTCCTTTGCTAGAGTTATATTTTTGAACAGTACCTAAATAAATTCCCATATGATTTGGTTTTTCAGGGAAGATAAGTTCTCTATTGGCACTATTATTTAAATGACCGACTTGAAAATCCACCACGGTTAAATACTTGCATTAAATCTGTAATATCTTGTTCGTCAATAATATATTCTTCTCCACTTAAAGCTAAGTCAATATATTTACGATAAATGCGAGTGACAGTTGCTACATATTCAGGATTTTTCATACGTCCTTCTACTTTGAAGCATTTTACGCCAGCTTGAATTAAACGAGGTATATGTGCTAAGCCGCATAGATCTTTTGGACTAAGTAAATAACCTTTATCTAAACTTATCGATTTTTTATTAGAAGAACTTTCTTTGCTTTCAGCTAATAATTCATAAGGAAGTCTACAAGGACCAGCACATTTTCCACGGTTACCAGAACGCCCACCAACTACACTAGAGAATAGGCATTGACCAGAATAACAAATACATAAAGCACCATGAATAAAGGTTTCAATTTCTACTTTACTGTTATTACAAATATATTCAATTTCACTAATAGAAAGTTCTCGAGCAAGAACCACTCTTTTAAAACCTAATTTTTCTAATTCTAAAACACCTTGTAAGTTGTGTGCTGTCATTTGAGTGCTTGCATGAATTGGTAAATCAGGGAGTTTGTCAATTAGATATTTGGCTAATCCTAAATCTTGAACAATAATGGCATCAATTCCAGCTTCATATGCTTCTTTTGCTAAAGAAAGTGCATCTTCAAATTCAGTATCTTTTACTAAAGTGTTTAGAGTTAAATGAGTTTGTACATTACGAAGTTTACAGTAAGTAACTGCTTCCTTTAAACTATTCAAACCTAAATTGGTTGCATAAAATCTAGCATTAAATTTATCTGTTCCAAAATAAATGCTATCAGCACCATTTTGTACAGCAGCTTTTAAACATTCAAAATTTCCCGCAGGGGATAAAAGTTCAACTTCAGGCATAAGAACCTCCACAATAATTTTTTAAAGTATGCAATAGTAGTGTAACACAAAATTTACTTTTTGCATACTATATTATATAACATTTTGAGAGAAGGAGGAAACGAAAATGCAAGAAGATAGAGATTGTGGATGTGGATGCAACAATAGTTGCGGATGCAATAACGGTTGTGGATGTAATAATGGAGGATTTTTAAGCAACTTATTTGGTGGTTGCGGATGTGGTGATAGTACTATATTATTCTTTATCATCATTTTCTTATTATTATTTACAAATTGTGGTTGCTGCAATAGATAATTTTAGGAGAATTAAAATCCATAGGTGAATTTTGTGTGAACTTTCTAAAAAAGTTCACACTTTTTTTAGTTCTAGGAAAGTGCGTAGCACTTGACATAGAAATAAATTATGCTAAACTTAAATTTTCTTAGTAATTTATTACTTAGAAAATTTTAATTTGTTTTTTCGATTTTAATTGACGGAAAAATGGAAGAGTGTTATACTAATTTTGTAAAAAATGGACGAATATAGTCTAAATAGAAATTGTCACAAACGAGGAGGAAATAATATACTTAATATGAAAAAATTAATTGGTTTACTATTAATGATAATATTATTAGTTACAATATTTTTAACTTATTTTGAAAAGAGTTCTAAGGCAACTTATAGTAGTAAATTTGCTAACTATCCAGGATATAAAGAATTGATAGATGCTCTTCAAAAAGCACATCCTAATTGGGAATTTGAAATTTATGAAACAGGCTTGGATTGGGCAACAACAATTAGAGAAGAAGCAACACATGGAAGAAACCTGATTCAATCAAAAACTGGGGCATGGAGATGTTCCTGTAATAAACAATATGAGCCAACATGGTACTGTGCATCTCAAGCAACGATAGCTTATTATATGGATCCAAGAAATTCTTTAAATGAAGATTTTATTTTTCAATTTGAAAAGTTGACATATAATAGTGATTTGCAAACAAAAGAAGGCGTAGAATACATATTAAAAGACTGTAACTATATGCAAGGAAAAATTACTTACTATGATACAAAAGGAAAAAAACAGACAATTAATAAAACTTACGCAGATGTTATTTTAGAAACTGCTAAAATGTATAATGTTAGTGCTTATCACTTAGCTGCGAGAATTCGTCAAGAACAAGGAACTGGAAATGGTGGTTCCATGATTTCTGGAAAATATTCAGGATTTGCAGGATATTATAACCACTTTAATTGTTCTGCTTATGGTTCAACTACTAGTCTTATTCTAGAACGTGGTTTAACTTATGCTAAAAATCAGGGATGGACAGACCCAGAAAAATCAATTAAAGGTGGAGCTAAGCTTGTTGCTAAAGAATATATTGGAGTTGGACAGAATACACTCTATTTTGAAAAATTCAATGTGTCTAATAAGAATTCTCTTTATACACATCAATATATGACAAATGTTTCTGCAAGTAAGACAGAGGGGGCGACAGTAAAAGCTACTTATCAAAAATTGGGGTTATTAGATAAAAAAGTAGTGTTTAGAATTCCAGTATACAAAAATATGCCAACATATGCTTGCCCAGAACCAGGAAAAGAAACAATTGTGACACAGGATGTTCAAACCAATGGAGAAGTAAATATTAGAGCAGGCAAGGGAACAGATACAAAAACAATAACAACTCTAAAAAAAGGTGTAAAATTACTTAGAGTTGAATATGCACAAAAAAAGGAAAAAGGTTATTATTGGGACAAAGTAATATTGTCAGATGGAAGAGTAGGATATGCAATTAGAGACCGTTTGAATAATTTATCTTTACAAAGTAATTGTAATGAAAAAGATATTGTGTTGAATAATGTAGAGGTACGTAACGGACCTGGCAAAACAGGTACAGCAGTTGTGAGTTATGTAGTACCAGGAAATTTAGTTACAGTAGTAGAGAAAAATAAGTATCCTAATGTAAGTAGTGAGAATTGGTATCGAGTTAGATTAAGTGATAATACATATGGATATGTTGCAGTAGGAACTGCTAGCAAACCTAACATTACAAAATATGATGAAGATAGCCCAGATTATGATTATGTAAAAGTAATTTGTACATGGGGACTTAATATTAGAAGAGAACCAACAACTTCAAAGAATAATATTATGGCAACAGTTACAGAAGGAACACAATTATTTAGAGCACAAAAAAATGCGTCAAATGCAGAAGGGTATATTTGGGATAAGGTAGTAACCTCTAATGGATCAGTTGGATATTGTGTAAGACAAGATAAAGAAAAAGGTGAAGCGTGGATAGAATCATTAAGTAAGCCAAAATATGAGATAGATGACAAAAATGCAAATATTGTGTGTGTACCAGGTGTTACAGCAGAAAAATTAAAAGAGATATCTTCTAGTATAGTAATAAAAAGTGGAGATAAAGCAGTAACAGGTACTGCAACAATAGGAACAGGATACACTATTACAGTAGATAGAAAAACATATACAGCTGTTGTAATGGGAGATGTAAATGGGGACGGCAAGGTAAATTCATCAGATTATGTAAAAATAAAAAATTACTTAAGAAAAAAAGAAAACATGAGTGTAGCTGAAAAATTAGGAGCAGATGTAGCAGGTGAGGGAAAAGTGACATCATCAGATTATGTGAAGATTAAAAATTATTTAAGAAAAAAAGAGAATATTACAATAAATTAGAATGAGTAAGGAGAATAAATTCATGAAAAAAGCTAAATTGAAAATTTTAATAGGTGGTCTATTACTGTTTTTGTTTCTAAATGTTTATACAGTGCAAAGTGAAGCTGCTACAGCTTCATTTACTTCCTCTATTTCTGCAACTAGTGTGTATGTTGGAGATACAATTACTTTGACAATAAAAGCTACCAATGCAGCAGGAATGTATAATGTAAGTAGGACTAATTCAAATATATCAGTTACAAGTGGAAATGAAAGTGAATTTATAGAGAATACATCTACTACAATAAAATATAAGGCTACAAAAGTAGGAACTGTATCAATCACAGTATCTGCTAGTGATATGACAGATTTAGATAATAGTAGCAATAAGGTAACTGGTAGTAAAACTTATACTGTTACAATAAAAGAAAAGAGTAATAATTCAAGTTCTAGTGGGAATTCAAGCAGTTCTAATTCATCAGGAAACACTACTACCACAAAAACACCAACTTTTAAAAGTGTAAACCAAAAAGTTTATACAACAAATGATTGCAATTTACGTTCTAGTTGGTCAACATCAAGTGCTGCAACATCAGTGCAAAAAGGAACCGAATTAACATTAACTGGAACATCAACCCAAAACATTGGTGGATATACTTGGTATCGTGTTACATATCAAGGAGGTACAAAATATATTGCAAGTAGTTTAATTACATATAACAAGCCAGATGACAAAGACAATGAAGATGATGAAAACAAGGATGATAACAAAAATGAGAAATCAAGTAATAAAAATCTTTCTTCTTTAAAAATAGATGGAATAGATATGACCCCTAGTTTTAGTAAGGATACAACTCAATATACTGCTCATGTAGATGGAGATGTAGACGAATTGAAGATTAATGCAAAAGCAGAAGATAGTAAAGCAAAAGTAGCTATTGAAGGAAATAAAGGGCTAAAAGAAGGAGACAATATTATTAAAGTAAAAGTAACAGCAGAAGATGCAACAACAAGAACTTATTTTATTACTGTTACAAAAGGCGAAGGAACAGAAGTTGATACCAAATTAAAATTAACACAATTAAGCATTGAAAGAGTTAATTTTGAAGATACTTTTAAACCTGATACTTATTCATATGAATTAGATTTAACAAGCTATGTCAAGAATTTAGATATTACTGCAGTACCAAGCCAAGCAGATGCGACTGTTGATATTTCTGGAAATGAAGAATTTAAAGAAGGACAAAATGTAATTATAATTCTTTTAACTTCAGCAGATGGAAGTGAAACAGCAACATATCAAATTAAGGTAAATGTGCCAGCAGAAGTAATGGAACAAGCAGAAGAAGCGGAAAATACAACATTATATATTTTAGTTGGAATTGCTGTAGCTGTTGTTATTATAGCAATAATTGTAGTAATTCGCCGTCATAGGGCATCTAGAGAAGATGACTATGAAGATGATTTTTCAGAAGATGAGGACAAAGTAGAAGAAGTTGGTAGAAGAAGATTTTCAAGCTATGATGATAGATATCAGACAGAAGATGAGGAGGATAAAGAAGGGGAAGAAAGACATTCAAGAAGTTCTAGAAATTCTACTTTAGATGATTTCCTAAATGCACAAGATGATGATGATGGAGATAGAAGACCAAGAGGAAGACATTCTAGATAAGTAAAAAAATGGGGGTAGATACAAATTCTACTCCTTTTATGTTAGCGTTTTAAAAATTTTAACATAAACTATAGCAAAAATGAGAAAGTGAGGAATACAATGTTAAAATTCACAAAAATGCAAGGACTAGGGAATGATTATGTGTATATGGATGCTATTCATCAAAAAATAGGGAATGCTTCTGCATTAGTAAAAGCAGTTAGCAATAGACATTGGGGAATTGGTTCAGATGGCTTAATTTTAATTGATAAAAGTAATGTTGCTGATTTTAAAATGCAAATGTTTAATCCAGATGGAAGTGAGTCAGAAATGTGTGGAAATGGAATAAGATGTGTAGGAAAGTTTGTGTATGATAAAGAGTTAACAAATAGTACAGAGATTACAATTGAAACACTTGCAGGGATTAAAAAATTAAAATTAAAAGTACAAAATGGAAAAGTAGAAAGGATAACAGTAGATATGGGAGAGCCAATATTGGAGCCTGATAAAATTCCAGTACTTAGTGATAAAATGCCTGTGAAGAACTTGAAAATAGAGGCATTAGATAGAGAATTTTTAGTTACTTGTGTTTCTATGGGAAATCCACATGCAGTCATTCTATTAGAAGATGTAGAAAAATTTGATATAGAGAAATATGGAAAAGAGATAGAGAGTAATCCAAATTTTCCAAACAAAACAAATGTAGAATTTGTTGAGGTAGAAGATAAAAAACATATTAAGATGAGAGTATGGGAAAGAGGAACAGGTGAAACGCTAGCATGTGGAACAGGAGCATGCAGCAGCGTTGTAGCTGGAGTACTAAATGGTGTGATTGATAGAAATTCGATAGTGAAATTATTAGGAGGAAATCTTCAAATAGAGTGGAAAGAAGATGATAATCATGTATATATGACAGGACCTGCAGTTACAGTATTTGAAGGAGAGATATATGAAGAAAATATATTGTATAAATGAAAATGTTAGTATATACTTTTATTTGGCTTAGTTGTTGAGACTGTTATAGTGTTTTATAAAGTTTTATAGCGTGGAGCAGGTAGCGAGAATCGAACTCGCGCGACCAGGTCGGAAGCATGGCATTCTACCACTAAATTATACCTGCACAAATAAACTAAATCTATTATAAAATAAAATTAGTAAAAATGCAACAAAAAACCATTATAGAAAACACTATAATGGCTATTTTTATTTAAAATTGAATTTTTTGTTCTAAAGTTTCAATAATAGCTGGTAAGATTTGTTTCTTTCTTGAAACCATTCCTTTTAATAAAGTAGTATTTGAAATGAGTTTAGTATTAAAAGCCCTTTCAAAAATATCAATTCTATTACCTAAAACAATTGCTTTAGAATTTGCTTCTAAGATATCAGTTGCTAAGAAAACAAATAAGTCTATATTTTCTTCTTGAATTCTTTGTTCAATAGCTTGTTCAATTTCAGTTTTTCTCTTAAAAACTTCTTCTAAGTTAGAACTATTAATTTGTGAAATTGTAATTTTTAGATCATTGTGTCTAAAATCTTTAGAATCAACATTAATGATTTCTAAGCCAGAAAGAT
>JAAWNJ010000078.1 GCA_022798895.1 Clostridia bacterium
TGCTTAATCTTTGCTATCTCATTTCTTGTCCCTACACACATTAACATCATACGCTTTTCTCTTGTATACATTCCCTTTGCATAAATCCCTGTACTTCCTCTACCTAAATTATCTCCTACTTCTTTTGCAATTTCTTTGTATTTAGGTGAAATAATAAACATCATTTTCGTAAAATTAACACCTTCAAAAACAATATCTATCATCTTCCCCATGATATAAATACTGATAGCAGAATAAAGCCCTATTTCTATCTTTTTAAAGAAAAAGACGTTTAAGGTTACAATAATAATATCAATAATAACAATAACTCTACTGGTTCCAATATATGGCTTGTATGCTCTTGCAATATAGGTAATTAAATCAGTTCCTCCTGTTGAAGAACCTGATTTTAATACTAAGGCCATACCAATTCCAATACATACACCACCATAAATACAAGATAAAAATCGGTCATTGGTTAGTTGTGGCACATAGTCTAAAAGGTCAATGAAAGTTGCAAGTAATACTGTGCCAATCACTGATTTTATTAATAGTTCTTTCCCCACTTTAAATAATGCCCATATAAAAAATGGAATATTTAAAACAAGCATAACTGTTCCTAAAGGGAACTGAAATAAATAATAAATAATTGTGGCAACACCTGAAAAACCTCCAGATGATAACTGATTAGGAAGCAAAAAGAGAGATGTCCCCATTGCCATAATGAAACAACCTAATACTAAATAAAATAAATCAATTAAATGTTTTTTTAAATTGAATACTTTTTTACCTTTTACATAATCCATATAAAAACTCCATTCTGTTACGTATAAAAAAATCACCTATCATTACCATTATTGGCAATCATAAGTGATTTTATACTTAATCTTTTTGAAGTTTTTCTCTATTTTCTTCTACCATAACGAAATCAATATTTTCTAAGCTCATCCTTCGCTAAGAAAATTTAAATTTCGCATAACTTATCTGTATTCGCTTTTGCTCAAACAGCTAAGAAATTATCATAAGTTTTTTCAATTTCAATTTTAAATTTTCCCTTTTTTATTTGCTCATCAGGCTCAACAGTAACATCCACTTCATAAATTTCCTTTAATTTTAAAATGTTTTCCTTTTTATGCCCTATAATATTATTTACATTTTCAGGATTTGCCTTTATTTTAACTAACATTACTTTTACATTGAACTTTTTAATTTGATTTACTATTTCGTCATACCACATACTATCTTCTACTAATTGTCTAAAAGCTGGATGGTATGGACCTGCTGTTACTTGGCTACTATCTGTACTTGGATCTGCGATTTCTTCTGTATTTTGCAAGCCTAACCTAATAACTTGAATTTTCTTTTGATTAAACAATTGCATTACTTCTTTGGAGCGTTCTACAGCTTGTTCAACAGTAAGTGGTGTATATTCTCCCACCCTATACTCTTCTTCTAACTTAGTCCCCTTAATTACTAAAACTGGATAAATACGAACAATCTTAGGCTTTAATTTAATTAATTCTTTTGCTGTATTAATTTCATCTAGTTTTGTACTTTCTGGAAGTCCTACCATCATTTGATGTCCTAGAATAAATCCATTCCATCTAATCAGTTTAGAAGCTCTTTTCACATCTTCAAAGGTATGTCCTCTTTGACATTTCGATAAAATATAGTCATTGGTAGATTGCACACCTAGTTCAATGGTTTTCACTTTATATTTCTTCAATCTTTTTAAAATCTCTTTTGTTATATAATCTGGTCTTGTAGAAATACGAATACTATTTACTTTTCCTTTTGCAATATATTCATTTGCTGCTTCTAGCAATTCATTTTGTATTTTCTCATCAATTGCGGTAAAGCTTCCCCCAAAGAAAGCTACTTCAACATATTTTGGATTATCTCTAAAGTTTTTCAAATAATATTCTATCGTTTCTGTTACATCTTTTGCTGTAACTTGTTTTTGTTGTCCACTGATTTTGGTTTGGTCACAAAATGTGCATTTGTATGGACAGCCTAAATGTGGTACGAAAATTGGTATAATATATTCTTTCTTCAAAGTTCTTCTCCCTTCTAAGTGCTACATCTATTATTCATTTTTTGAAATATTGATAAGAGCTTTTTCAGCTGCTTGCATCTCTGCTTGTTTTTTTGTTTTTCCGCTTCCCTGTGCTAACTTTTTATTATCACAAGATACTTCTACTACAAAAGTCTTATCATGGTCTGGCCCTACTGTTTCAAGTACATCATAGCTAATACGAACATTCCCATTTTCTTGCAACTTTTCTTGTAATACTGTTTTATGGTCTTTCATCCCTACATTTTTGCTAGATTTCTCTATAGCTTCTTTTAAATTTGTAATAATAAATTTTTCTGCCTCTTCTAAACCACCATCAAAATACATTGCTGCAATAACAGCTTCTACACTATCTGCTAAAATTGCTGGCTTGTTTCTTCCATGACTAACAGCTTCACTTTTTCCTAAATACAAGAAATCACTAAAATGATGTCTTTGTGCAACAATATAAAGACTATCTTCGCAAACTACTTCTGCTCTCACTTTAGTCATTTCTCCCTCTTTTAGCTTTGGATAATTGCGATAAATATACTTGCTAGATAAAAATTCTAAAATGCTGTCTCCTAAAAATTCTAACTTCTCATTACTCTCTACATGATGTTCATATGCATAAGAAGTATGTGTTAATGCCCTTCTTAGCAATTCTTTATCTTGAAATGTATATCCTATGCTTTTTTCTAATTCTCCTTTATCCATAATTCTCCTTTCCTTTAAAACATTTTGCATCTTTATTCTACTATAATTATATCCAAAAATCAACCAAAGAATAAGTAAGTTTATCAAAACATAAAAAGCTAATAATGAGCAATCATTATCAGCTTTTTAGCTATCTTTCATTTTGTTTTATTTAAGCTACGTGGTCTTTTATATAATCTACAACATCACCAACCGTAACTACTTTTTCTGCATCAGCGTCTGGAATTTCCATATCGAATTCTTCTTCTAATGCCATAATTAATTCAACGATGTCTAAAGAGTCTGCTCCTAAATCATCAATAAAAGATGCTTCCATTGTAACAGCTGTGTCACTAACGCCTAATTGCTCTACAATAATTCCTTTTACTTTTTCAAAAACTTCTTCTGAACTCATTTCTAAAGTTCACCTCCTTTTATTTTGCCTAATTTTGTTTATCTAAACAATAATACAACTTGTTTGAATTGTCAAGAATTTTTTATGAAATATTTTTAAATTTCTTGTCATATTTTTGTATCTACTACAGTTCTAAGAGTTTGGACTTTCTGTTTCTTCTATATTTTGCTCTCTTTGTTTACTAAACTCCTCGGTCAGTTTTTCTACAGCTTTATTTTTTACAAACTGTTCTGCTTGTTTAATAGTAAATTCAAATAGTTTTTCATCACTACTTCCATGTGCTTTTACAACTGGTTTTTTTACTCCTAAGAATAATGCTCCACCATATTCTTTGTAATCTACCGTTTTGGCAAATCGGTTAATTGCTGGAAGACTTGGCACTGCCGCTATCTTAGAAAGTAAATTTTTCTTTAGGCTTTCTGATAAAGTTCTTTTTACAAACTTTCCTAATCCTTCTACAGCCTTTAAGAAGATATTTCCTGTAAAACCATCTGTTACCACAATGTCTACTCCACCTAAAAAAGCTTCTCTTCCTTCTACATTACCAATAAAGTTAACACCTAATTCCTTGCTTTTTTCTTTTAATAATTGGTAAGATTCTTTGGTTAGTTCATTTCCTTTCGTTTCTTCTGTTCCAATATTTAAAAGTCCTACTCTTGGGCTTTTTACCCCTAAAGTTGTTTGTAAATAAATACTAGACATTTGTGCAAATTGTAATAGGTTGATTGGCTTACAATTTGTATTTGCCCCACAGTCCATTAATACTAATCTACTTTTATATGCTGGCAATATTCCTGCTAGTGCTGGTCTATCTACTCCTTTTATTCTTCCTACTAATAAAGTGGCTCCTGTTAATAATGCGCCTGAATTTCCTGCTGAAATAAACACATCACCATTTCCTTCTTTTAGCATATTAAATCCAACTACCATAGAAGAGTCTTTCTTATGTTTAATAGCTTGTGTTGGTGTATCTTCCATTTCAATGATTTCAGTGGTGTGATGAACTTTTAGTCTTGGTGATATTTCTGAAATTGTATTTTTACCATAGAATTCTTTTACTTTTTGATTAATAATTTCTTCATTTCCAATTAATACAACTTCTGCTTCTATTTGGTTAATTGCCTTTACTGCTCCTTTAATGGTAGCAGCTGGTGCATTGTCTCCTCCCATTGCATCTAATAGTATAACCATTGTTTTTCTCCTTTTA
This sequence comes from Clostridia bacterium, assembly GCA_022798895.1. Lineage (GTDB taxonomy): Bacteria > Bacillota > Clostridia > TANB77 > CAG-508 > CAG-273. The sequence goes on from JAAWNJ010000078.1 coordinate 4,351, forward strand.
TCTTAAAATCATTCTAATTTCTAGTGAAATGATTTTGATATCAATATATGATTTCTTTGTTATTTTATAACTTATATTTTTCAAAGTCAATGTTTTAAGGTAATTTTGTGTTGAATTGGCTAGAGCATATAATAAGTTTGGACAAATAAAAAGTTGTTATCAAAAAGATAACAACTTCTTTATTTGTATATTTATACAATATGAACTACAACTGTTTTTGATGTTGTGATTCCTTTTAATCCGTCAAAGATAGTAATTGTAACCATAACATCTATTGGTAATTGGTCTTCTGTTATTGCAGCATCTTCACTTACAATGACAAAGATTTGTCTTACAATTTCATTTGCTTGTTCTGTATTAGGGTCAAGCGACTCTCCTTTTTCATTTGCAAAGTCAATATTTAGATATTTTTGGTTCTCTACTGGACCTTTTTGTACACAAGTAATATCTTTTAATTGAATATCTTGTGGTCCTTCTGCACTATTTACAACAAAATCTTCCCATGAGAAAATGCTTTCATCATCATCATTCTCACCAACTAATTTAATAGTTACTTCATCATCATCGCCTATAGAAATATTTAAGTCTTTGGCAACTTCTATTCCTGTTACACTAACTACTGTATTAGATTTAACATTACCTACTACTGGTCTGATAGAATATACACCTTCACCTTTTATTCTTCCTTTTAATAGTACCCTACCTTGATCATCTAGCTCATACCATAACATGATTTTTTCACTATCATATGAATTATTTTCAAAAGAAATTTCTGAATTTTCAATCATCTTCTTTGTAATTGGTTGTTCTAATTCTCCTACTTCTACAATACCTAGTGTAAATTCTTCATCCATTCTTGCTACATAAGTATCAGTTTTGTCTTTTCCAATTGTTGTAACATCTGTTGTAGTATTAAGGTCTAAGTTCTGTAATGTTTTATATTTTACTGTAATTGGTAGTTTAATTTCTTGGTTTCTACATTTAAATATAATTTCTTTTCCATCTAATTTTGATATATCTGGTGTTTTATTCTGTCCTTGTAAAGCCATTGCAAATCCTATTTGTTTAATTGGCGTTGTCGTATTGTTTTTAGCTACTGGATTTCCATCTATATCATAATATTTAGTAATAACAGTCTGATTTGTTGCTGATAAATCTATATTTGCTTTTCCATCTATCATACTTGCAAGGTTTTCTTGTATATTCGCTGCTACTACATCTATTGGTGTTCCATTTTGGTCATAGAATGTAACAGGTATTATTGTATATACATTATTATCGGTTGGATCATTTTCTACAATTTCTGTACTGGTAGTAGGTTTTGTAATATATAAGTTTAATGTTGAAAGATTTAATACTTGATTTCCATTTCCTACTTTAATATTGTCTAAACCTTTTACTGTAATTCTTCTTGTTGCTGTTTCTGTATTATTACTACTATCTGATACTTTATAAGTAACAGTATAATCACCAATTCTATTTGTATCAATACTTGTAACAGTCTCTCTATTTGAGCTTCCTGCTGGTAAGAATTCTATTTTTTCTCTTACTACTTTATTTGAAATATCTCCATCAACATTGTCATTTGCTGTTATATCATTGTCATTTAATTGATATTTCTCACCAAATTTTACTGATATAACAGGTTGTCCAATTGTTATTGTTGGTTTTTCTTTGTCTCCTGGTGTTGGATCAGTTCCTGGATCTGGATTAGCTTCTGGCTCTTCCCCTACTAGTTTTGTCTCTATTCCTATATAAAAATCGATAATTCGTTGTGCATCAAATGAATCAATATCTTCAGTGTCATTGTCTACATTTGCTGCTATTTTGCATACTTCACTTAGACCCTTTCCACCATTAATATAATAATCTACAACTTCTTGAGCATCAAATGTGTCAACATATCCATCACAGTCAACATCTCCATAGACAATAACTGTATATTCATCTGAGTTTTCATCTACTGTAATTTTTGTACCTGTTCCTATATGTTCTGTCGAAGTTTTGGCTGTTAAATTTTTCTTGGCAAAAGCCTCTATTACTTCTTTTTTCGAAATTGATCTTTGCGTTTTGCCATCTTCTAACATTGGTGTTTTATAAATAAAAGGTAGATACTTAACATTATTTTTTTCAAATACATTATCTAAAATATTAGCTGGTGTATAATTGTAGGCTTGAATATTCGTCTTCTCTGCTTCTTTTTGCATATTATTTATGTTCATTATTCCTGTTGTACCAATCGCCATAGTAGCTACTATTCCTGACATTAAAAAGGCTTTTCCTATTTTTTTCATATGTCTACCTCCTATTATTTTCTTCCTTTCTTTTTATTTTTCTTCTTTGCTAAAATCTCACTTACAATAATAACAAGAATTGCTGCTATAATAACACCTATAATGATAAATTCAATATTATTTTTGTCATCTTTCTTTTCATTCTTCACTTCATTGCTACCTTGATGTTCATTGTTTGTAAGTTCATTTGTTGTATTGTTTACTTCATCATTTTCTACATTGTTTGTTGTATTATTTACTTCATTATTAGTTGTCTCGTTATTTGTAGCATTATTTGTTTCATTTTTTGTATTATTCTTATCATCTTTCTTGTCATTATCTTTTTTATCATCGTCTTTTGGCTTTGTAGTAGTCAAATATTGGCTACTGATATATGCTACTTTACCATTATAATTTACTCTAGTCCAACCATTACTTCCAATTCCTGTTCTTGTAATACTTTTTCCCTTTTGAAGTGTTCCTAATAATTTGCCACTTGTACTCCAACTATCTCTAATAGATACTGTTTCTTTTGCATATACTGTTGCAGTACCTCCTGTAAAAGTTGGGGTTGTTGGTTTGTTTGTACTTGAACCACTATTATTTCCTGAATTACCACCTTGATTTGGCTTGTCATCTGGTTTTGGGTCTGGTTTTTGGTCTGGTTTTTGGTCTGGCTTTGGTGTTGTTTTATCTTGTATTGTTGTTGAAATACTTGCTGTTGAAATAGCTGGATTGAATTTTCCTTTGTCTACACTTTTAAATATCACATTAGAAATATTAAATGTAGCAGTTCCTGTTGCTTTTGCTGTAAATGTAAAAGTAGCACTGCTTAATGTATCTATTGCCTCTTCAGATGTAACTGAAAATCTTCCAGTCGCTGAGTTATAGCTTCCACCTACTGCACTTTTATAGGTTAACTTACTAGCATCATAGTTAAAAATAAACTGTGCTGTCCTTACCTTTTCACCATAAGAAACTGTTATTGTTACTGTATCTCCCTGTTTTACACTTGTAGTTCCACTCATGGATACAGCCCCTTTTACTGTACTAGTCCCTAGTGTTAATACTCCTAAAATTACTAACATCATAATTAATGAAATTATCAAACATTTTTTCATGTCTCTTAACATCCTTTCTGTTGGCTATTTTTTTACCCTTTTTCTTTTGAGTTTTCTGCCATTTTTCGTTCATTATAATCATGTACCATTATTATACTACTGCTTACATAAATTGTCAATTGAATTTTCGTTTTTTCTACCTATCTTTTTTGATTTTTTTGTAACTTTCGACAAAATTCGATTTTTATTGTTACCTATGGTTCAACCTTGTTTTTATAGTTTGCTTTTTGTAGAATATTCTTTATTTAAAGATATTAGAAAAACTCTTAATAGTTATAACTATTAAGAGTTTTTGTTTTGTAGAACTTCACTTATCGTTTTCTATCTTTTAATTTCCAGCATTAACTGTAAATGTTACTGTTGTTGTTTCTGCTTC